>JAAYGQ010000053.1 GCA_012727635.1 Tissierellia bacterium
CTATATCGATACATATCTCTCTGCTTCATTAGAAATCAAAGAACTTAATATTGGTGGGGGCTTTGGCATTAATTATCTACCGGAAGACCGTGCAAAGGGTTACGAGGAGTTTTTCCTTCCGGTACTGGATAAAATAACTAAATACTTCGATCAAAGAGGACAAAAGCCACCGACCATTGTCACCGAACCAGGCAGAAGCATCGTCGGAGAAGCCGGACTGACTTTATACCGTGTGGGCAGTATAAAAAAAATTGAAGGTCTTCGCACCTATGTTTCTGTTGACGGAGGCATGGCCGATAACATACGACCGGCACTTTACCAAGCCCGGTATAATGGCCTTCTTGTTTCTAAAGCCCATCTTCCTGCCCAGGAAGTGGTTACCATTGTTGGAAAATGCTGCGAATCCGGTGACATCCTAATAAAAGATATTCCGCTTCCTCAGGTTGAAAAGGGTGACCTTTTAGCGGTTTTTAGCACCGGTGCCTATGGTTACAGCATGGCTAGTAACTACAACCTACTGCCCAAGCCCGGCATTGTTTGGGTGAAAGAAGGCAAAGACTATCTGGTCACTCAAGCTCAAAAAGTCAGTCAAATTTATGAAAATGATTTTCCTTTTCCTCTTTAAAGAAGACGAGTGCTCCCAGGAGTACTCGTATTTATTTTCTATCTATAATTTTACCAATTCACAATATAAATTCCATTGTAGCTTCAGGCCAATCTCCAAAGCTTTTTCATCGATTTCGAATTTTTCGTGATGAATAGGATGATTCTTCTTTCCTTTTATTCCTGTACCAAGAAAATAGTAGCTCCCTGGGACTTCATTAGATAGATAGGCAAAATCATCGGCCCCCATGCTGGGATGTTCGAACTCTTGGACATTTTCATCTCCCAGTATTCTTTTAGCGATAGGTATGATCCTTTGATGGAGCGCACAGTCATTTATTAGAGCAGGAAAGCCCCGGTGGAGTTCCATCTCTATTCTTGCTCCGTGGGCCAGGGATAATCCCTGGCAGAGCCTTTTAAGAAGCTCTTCAATCTCATCCATGACGCTACATTCCATGGAGCGTACGGTGCCTTTAATTTCGACATAGTTAGAAATGATATTATTCTTTACACCACCCTTTATACTTCCAAGGGAAATCACTCCGGGAATAACAGGAGAAAGTCTTCTACTTATAAGACTCTGAATCTCAGTAATTAGATATCCGCTAACGACAATGGCATCGACGCTTAGATGTGGATAGGCCCCATGGCCAGAAACACCATGAACTCTTAGAGTTAAATCTCCAGTGGCAGCGTTGATGGCATTGCCCTTAAGACCGACTTCACCGGCCAGCAGCTGTGGCGCAACATGAAGGCCCAGAGCATAATCAACCCTAGGATTTTCAAGGGCCCCCCTCTTTACCATATACTGGGCGCCTCCAATGGTTTCTTCCGCCGGCTGAAAGAGTACCTTCATAGTACCAACAAAATCTTCTCCAGCTTCTTTGGCTTTTTTTAGAAGAAATAGGTGAATGGCAGTATGAACGTCGTGGCCACAGGCGTGCATAACACCAGGGTTTTTGGATATATAAGATAATTCCGTTTTTTCTTCTATTGGTAATGCGTCCATATCGGCGCGAAAGGCAATTACTTTGCCGGGTTTTCCCTCAATCCAAGCCACTATCCCATGATTATCATAAACTTTATACTCTATGCCCCACTCTGCTAGCTTTTCTTGAATTCTTCTGGAGGTTTCGATCTCTTGCTCACTAAGCTCAGGATAGGTGTGAAGTATTCTTCTAAAGGCGATCATTTCATCAATCAAAGCATTCATAATCTTCTCCAAGGAGTTCATCAACAACTCTCTTTTTCCCTTTGTTCTTGTAGACTCGGGGCAATCTTCGATGTAGTTTGGATAAAATTTCATTCTTATTTGTTTTTAATAATCCAGCAATATAGGCAACGGTCATTTCTCCTTGACTGCCAGAGCCAAAGATAAGCACTTCATCACCTTTTTCAACGCCAGGAATATCGGTTACATCAATACTAATTACATCCATACACATAATTCCTACCATTGGGGCTTTCTTTCCTTTTAGCATAACATAGCCCTGAGACCCTAAAGCTCTGGGCAATCCATCGGCATAACCAAGAGGAAGTTGAGCTATTATAGATTTTTTATCGGCTTTCCAAGTATAATCATAGCCAACCCCTTCACCGATTTCAACTTTGACAAGATGACAGATTCTTGTATATAAAGATGCAATAGGAAGAATAGGCAATTCTTTTTTAAAAGAACGCATGCCAAAGACAATGGCCCCGGGACGTATTCGCTCAAGCTGATATTCCTTTTTATTTATAGATGCAATGCTATCGGCTATATGCCTTTTTAGTGAGAGACCTCTATTTGTCAATCGATCGGTAAAATCAATGAAACACTGAAATTGAAGTTCATCTTCGACTTCACTGGTAAGGCTTAAATGGCTATAGATCCCTTCTATTTTGAGACCCTTTTCATGTAGATTAATAATTTCATCGAGGCTTTTATCTTGGCAGGGAAAACCGAAGCGGTGAAATCCGGTGTCTATTTTAATTTCCGCTCTGGGCTTTATACCAAGAATACTACCAACTTCAATAAGGCCCAAGCCTTCTTCGAGTGAACTGATGGACTGAATGAAATCAAATTCCAAAACATTATTATATAATCTTTTAGGTGTCGTTGTCAAAATAAGCAAGCGGTCTGAAAAGCTTCTACGTAGCTCAATCGCTTCATTTAGAGTCGCTACGGCGAAGTAATCGATACCCTCATCCCTAAGGGCCTCAGCCATAACCTGAGCGCCGTGGCCATAGGCATTGGCCTTAAGCACGGCTAGTATCTCACTATGACCCCACTGATTCTTTAAAACTTGCATATTTTGATGAAAAAGATCCAAGTCAATTAACAAATAACTATCCCTTAGCATAATGTCCTCATTTTCTATTCAGTCTTATTAAGTAAATCCTATCACCATCTCATAAAATTAGAAAGAGAATACCTAAAATAATACATATTTATCGTAAAATCATTACTTCAATAGGGTTAAGAAAACGAAGGGGAAGAAATGTATTCCCTATCCCTGAAGTAATAAGTATTTTTCTATCAGACAATTCATATAGGCCTTTTTGATATTTAGGGAAATATTCTTGATCCGGCACATAAAAAGTACCTATAATGGGAAATCGTACCATCCCACCGTGGGTATGACCTGCCAGATAAAGCCCCGGGAAATCGCCCTTTAATGCGTCCATAGGATTATGACAAAGATAGATATCGGCTCGAGTCTCTGCCTGCTTTCTATAAGCAAAACCACTTAAAAGCAGTTCACCTTGAGAAGTGATTATATTCTCCAGACATAGGGCACCCATGGCCTTTAGATCTTCTTGCAGTTGATCTTTATAGGGAGAAGAAATCTCGTGATTTCCTCTTACAAAATAAACTGGAACCTTCTGTTTATGAATAATATCTAGAAGTCTTTTTGTATTTTTATAGCCACCGTTGCGATCAATAAGGTCTCCCAGAAGCAAGAATGCACTGGGCTTTTCTTTCTTAATAATCCTCTCAAAAGAGGAAAAAGGCAAAAGACAATTATTGTGCATATCACTCAACACTAAAAAAACTTCACCCTTATTTTCTAGAATATCATAGGTCTTTACCTTTAAATATTTTTGAGGATAGAGCCAAATCAGAAACACACATATTAGAAAGACAAATGGGTACACTATACATCACCTCACATTTTTCTATCGTTAACCTAGATAAAAAGCAAAAGGAATAAATAATTAATCCAATATAACTACAACTTAATTTTTATTCCAAAAACCTCAATCGCTTACTTAAGAATAATATCATAGATATAGAGGAATTTAATAGCAAAAAAGCTCTATCTAGAGCCTTTTAATTATGTTTAAAAATAGCAGTGCTATTACGCTAATAATACTGTAAAACAGCGA
>JAAYGQ010000001.1 GCA_012727635.1 Tissierellia bacterium
AAGAAGTCCTTGCAAATAAATTAACAAAGCAATATAATGGAAGTGATAAAAGATCTAGGTGCTTGATTGAGAATAGGGAATGTGGTGCAAGTCCACAGCAGCCCCCGCTACTGTAAGGAGGACTTCCTCTTAAAACCACTGGGTAAAACCGGGAAGGAAGAGGATAGGATGAATCCAAGCCAGGAGACCTGCCTAGGGATTATTGGACGACTTCGGTGGGAAGTAGGGTTTTTTTGTAACTATTTCCCCTCGTTGAGGGGTTTTTTCTTTTATCGAAGGAGTATGCAAGCCCATTTTTCCGCCTTGCTAAGGTTAACCCGCCATCTTCCTCCCAGTATGGATGGCAAGGGGCTTGAACTTCTGCCCGGCAAGTCTTTTTTCTCCCAAGAAAGGCTCGCTGGGCTTTTTCGTGTTATAATATCATAGCTAAGGAGGTACTTATGAGGAAAATATCATCCTATATAAAAATACATATCGGGCTTATTGTTGTGGCCTTGGGATTTCATGTTTTTATGGTCCCCAGTAAACTTGCTGCCGGGGGAGTGTCGGGTCTTGCACTGGTTATCCACTCTGTTTTTCCTGTGATAAATGTGGGACTTTTCATGCTGGCAATGAATATGATTCTATTTGTACTGGGCTTTCTAATTATTGGAAAAGAGTTTGGAAGCCTTACCGTTTATTGTTCGCTGTTTTTATCGGGAGCCATAGCTTTATTAAGTAAATTTTTTCCACTTACCCAGCCCATCGTCGATGATCTTCTTCTTAATCTTGTAATGGGCACTTTAATTCAAGGTATAGGAATGGCCCTTGTCTTTTACGAAGATGCTTCTACCGGGGGCACTGACGTTGTGGCTAAGATTATCAATAAGTTTTTCGGGCTTCCTATTGGCAAGGGTCTTCTTCTTGTCGATAGTCTTGTTTGTCTGATGGCAATGAAAGTCTTTGGCCTACAAATCGGCCTTTATGCTTTCCTGGGCGTCATGATGGCAGGTTTTCTTATTGATAAGGTCATTGCGGGCTTTGATGAGCGTATACAAGTTATGATTCTTTCCCCCAAGGATTATTTGATTCGGGACTTTATCCTTCAAGAACTGGGAAGAGGATCTACCTATCTTGAAGCCAGAGGAGCCTATTCTATGGAATCAAGAGAGATGCTCAGCGCCGTTATAAGTAAACGGGAATATCTGCGGCTGATTAGATTTATTAAAGAGACAGATCCCCGGGCCTTTGTAACGGTGGGATTTGTTCATGAAGTCTATGGAGAGGGTTTTTCCTTTGAGAAGAAATAACCGCTAGAACCAAAATACCTCTCTATGGCACTATGAAAAGAAAAACATTACCATTTTAGCTTTGTTTCAAGGGAAATATGGATCAGTGGAGAGAACTTTGTTTAAAAGTGTGTATTTTAACTAAGTTTTAATTATTATTTAGTAAAGCCTTGAAATTTCCCCAATAAATGATAAACTTTTAACTAGAACGAAGGTGTAAAAGGCATTGCCTAACAATAAGGAGGAATCGTGGAGTTTGGACTATCAAATGAGCATTTAATGCTCAAAAAATTGTTTCAAGAGTTCGCTGAAAAAGAAGTCGAGCCCTTGGCTGCACAAATCGATGAGGAAGAAATATTTCCCCGTGAGACCGTAAACAAAATGGCAGAGATGGGTATGCTTGGAATCCCATTTAGTAAAGAAAACGGCGGAGCCGGTGGCGATAATCTTGCCTATGCCATGGCCGTTGAGGAGCTCTCAAAAAAATGCGCTACTACTGGGGTTATTCTTTCTGCCCACACATCCCTGGGTGCAGCTCCCATTGACCAGTATGGAACAGCCGAACAAAAAGCAAAGTTTTTAGTTCCCCTTGCCCGTGGAGAAAAACTTGGCGCTTTTGGTCTTACTGAAGCCAATGCTGGAACTGACGCTGCGGGTCAACAGACCATAGCGGTATTAGATGAAGAAACCGGTGAATACATACTTAATGGAAGTAAGATTTTTATTACCAACGCCGGACAAGCTCAAATTTATATTGTCATGGCTATGACGGATAGAAGTCAAGGAACCAGAGGAATCTCAGCCTTTATCGTAGAGAGTGATACTCCTGGATTTTCCGTAGGACCCGCTGAGAAGAAGTTGGGAATCCGTGGTTCTGCCACAGCAGAGCTTATTTTCGAAGATTGTCGTGTTCCAAAGGAAAATCTGCTGGGCAAAGAAAATATTGGTTTTAAAATCGCTATGCAAACTCTCGATGGCGGACGTATTGGTATCGCTGCTCAGGCTCTTGGAATTGCCCAGGGCGCAATGGATGAGACGGTTCAATATGTAAAAGAGAGAAAACAGTTCGGCCGTGCTATTTCAAAATTTCAAAATACACAATTTGTACTAGCTGATCTTGAAAACAAAATTCAAGCTGCCCGTCTACTTGTCTATCGTGCCGCTTGGAATAAAGACAATGGCCTACCCTATGCCGTAGCTGCTGCCCACGCCAAGCTTTTTGCTTCGGAAACAGCTATGGAAGTTACTACCAAATGCCTCCAACTCTTTGGGGGATACGGTTACACCAGAGATTACCCCATTGAGCGTATGATGCGCGATGCTAAGATTACTGAGATCTACGAAGGTACCAGTGAAGTTCAACGCATGGTCATCAGTAGTGCTCTGTTACGCTAGGAGGTTAGGATGAAAATCATTGTCTGTATAAAACAAGTTCCCGACACCAACGAAGTAAAACTGGATCCCAAAACCGGGACCCTAATTCGTGAAGGTGTTCCCAGTATAATCAACCCCGACGACCTTGCCGGCCTTGAAGAAGCACTTAAGATCAAAGAGGCCACCGGTGCCACGGTAACGGTTCTTAGTATGGGACCTCCCCAGGCCGCCGAGGCTCTGCGTGAAGCCTATGCTATGGGTGCCGATGAAGTTGTCCTTCTTACCGACCGCGCCTTTGCTGGCGCCGATACTTGGGCCACTTCCTCAGCATTAGCTGGAGCTATAAGAACCATGGATTATGATCTGATTATCGCAGGACGTCAAGCCATTGATGGCGATACAGCTCAGGTTGGCCCCCAAGTAGCCGAGCATCTGGAAATTCCCAGTATTAGCTATGTCGAAGAAATAAAAGAAATAAACGATGATTATATGGTCATAAAACGTCAATTTGAAGATCGTTTTCAAATGATTAAAGTTAATTTCCCCTGCCTTATCACCACACTGGGTGGGATGAATGAGCCTCGATATATGCGCATTTCCAGGGTATATGACGCCTATAGAGATGATGTAGTGATTATTAAAACTGCCGCGAATCTTGAAGTTGACCCCGCCAATCTAGGGCTTAAAGGTTCACCTACTAGCGTACGTAAAAGCTTTACCAAGGGTGCCAAAACCGCTGGAAAAGTTTTTGAAGTCGATGCTAAAGAAGGGGCCAAGATTATTATTGATGCCCTTCTTGAGCGCTTTATCATTTAGGAGGAATTCATGAAAGAATATAAAGGTGTAATGGTTTTTGTTGAGCAAAGAGACGGTCATATTCAGAATGTCTCCTTAGAGCTCATCGGAAAAGCCAAGGAACTTGCTGAAGACCTACTCTGTGATGTAAGCGCTGTGGTCGTAGGTAAAGGTGTCAGTGCCCTAGCTGAGGATTTGGCCCACTACGGAGCCGATCATGTTTATGTTGTTGAAGACGATCGTCTTGAAAAATATATGACAGAGCCCTATGTAAAGGGAACAGTAGAAGTAATCAATAGTAAAAAACCTGAAATCGTACTTTTTGGAGCGAGCTCCATTGGACGTGATCTTGCCCCCAGAGTATCGGCAAGAGTTCATACAGGACTTACAGCGGACTGTACAAAACTGGATATCGATGAGGAGACAGGACTGCTTCTTATGACCCGTCCTGCCTTTGGTGGTAACCTTATGGCTACTATCGTTTGCAAAGAGTACCGTCCCCAGATGTCTACGGTACGTCCCGGCGTTATGCAAAAACGTGAGCCAGACCTAAGCCTAAAGGCCAATACTGAAATATTCAATGTTCCATTTGAAGAAAAGGATTTCAATATTGAAATTCTCAGCGAAGAAGTTGAGCAAAAGAAAAAGATCAAAATTGAAGATGCTGATATCCTTGTTTCAGCAGGCCGTGGCATTGGTAGCCCCGACAATCTGCCCATACTCAGAGAAATGGCAAAAGTTATTGGCGGCGAGGTCTCCGGATCTAGAGCTACCATTGATGCAGGCTGGCTACCCAAGGAGCAGCAGGTAGGGCAAACGGGAAAAACAGTTCGTCCCGGTCTCTACTTTGCCATGGGTATCTCAGGAGCTATACAGCATCTTGCCGGTATGGAAGAATCGGATTTTATTGTAGCAATCAATAAAAACGCCGATGCCCCGATTTTCCAAACAGCAGATCTTGGTATCGTAGGTGATCTTCACCAAGTGATTCCTGAGCTTACCAGACTTCTGGAAATTGAAAGAGCAAAAAAAGCAAATCTTTAAAGCTAGGCGGCATAGGAAACTATGCCGTTTTTTCTTTTTTTATCTAAATAGTATTATCCAATAAGAGAAATAATGTATACTTAAAGCAGATAGGAGTATATCATGATGCCCTCTGAACCTCTTCCACCCCTAGCAGCATACATATTCACTGCCCTAGCCTTTTTATTTTTTCTTGCTCTGTGCTTTGCCCTTCAAAGGAAGTTATCGACGAAAAGTAAAAGATATCCTGGGCTTTTGCTGCCGGCCTTTCTCTTCCTAGGGTCTTTATTGCGTTTTTATACACTTTACATAAAGGGAGAGGTTTATGAGGGGATCCTCAGTCTTATTATTCCAAATCTGGCCACCTTTTATTTTATAAAAGTTTATATGGAAGAAAGAAGGAAATCAAAAATGGAAATAGAAGATATTAGATTTATCACCTTGGATTCCGATGAAGATCTTCATTCTCTTTTTATTAAAGGGGGACTAGAGGTAGGAAATGAGCCCATACCAAGTAAATTTATGCGAGTGCTTGCCTTTAAAGAGGAAGAAGATTATCTCGCCGGGGCTTCTCTAGGAAAAAGAGGAGAATATCTCGTTGTCGACAGCATCACCGTAGATGAACGGCTTCGTGGTAGAGGGATTGGACAAAAACTCATGAAGGAACTCCTTTTTGATTTGCCCTATGAAAAAGATCTCTATCTTATGGCTAAGGCTCCGGACTTTTTCAAAAAACTTGGTTTTGAACTTATACCCATGGAAGAGTGTCCCCCGGTTTTTGGCTGTTTGAATTGTGATAGATTGGGAGTAAATTGTTTTCCTAAGCCCATGATTTTAAGAAGGGGAAAAAACCTTACTATACAAGATTAATCATTTTGCCTCCCAAATAAAGGGGAGGCCTTTTTATTTTTAGAAAAAAACACCCTAAGGCTTTGTGTCAAACTTTAGGGTGTATCTTTCCAGTTGCTTAAATAATAAGCTTCAGAGCGGCGCGAATCTTTTCTCTGTCTTCGCCGGTAAGTTCAATGCACTGATCCAGATAGTGCTCAAATATTAGACTTTGAATCTTGCTAAAACTGGAAGAAACGGCTTTCATCTGAACAAGAACCTCTTCACAGGGTTTATCCTCCTCTAACATAGTGATAATTCCACCCATATGTCCTTGAAGGGTTCGCAGTCGATTAAGAACGGCTTTTTTTTCCATGGTTATATGAATAGATTGGTGTCAGCCATCTCAGCTTCGCCGAGATAGGCGGCTACCCCACCAAAGTCCACACCATCGATGAGCTCTTCTTCGTGAATCCCCATAAGCTCCATACTCATAGTACAGGCAATCATGTTTACTCCATTATCGATGGCTTGTTGGAGAAGAGACTCGACGGAATCCACATTATTATCCTTCATGATTTTTTTGATGAGCTTTGCACCTACCCCACCAAAATTCATCTGGCTAAGACGAAGTTTTGTTGCTCCTCTAGGCATCATAGTAGAGAAAGCTTTCTGGATAAAGGGTTTTTTAATGGCCTGTTTCTCTGTTTTTCTAAGGATGTTAAGGCCCCAGAAGGTATAGAACATAGTGACTTGCCTTCCCATGCTTACGGCACCATTGGCGATGATAAGCGAAGCGATGGCTTTATCAAGATCTCCGCTAAAGACCACAATGGTTTTGCCATTGGGAAGTTCGGTGAAGGCTTCACTTTTCTTTACTTGGTGGGAACCCTTTTGTAGAATCGCTATGATTTTTCCTTCTTCTTTTACAACACTGATTAAAGTATTGCCGGTTCTTTGACTCCAAGCTGGAATATCTCTATAGAAACCTTGGTCCGAAGCGATGACTTCCATAACCTCTCCGTCATTCATCATTTCGATGGTCTTAGCTACTTGAAGGATGGGCCCGGGGCACTGGGCACCACTAACATTGAGGTACTGATGAATCTCATCGGGTCTGGCACCGGACATAGCTGCCATTTGGCTTCGGGAGATAATTTGTCTTTTATCTTGATTGAAACTATTCCATGCAGACAGACCCACGGAAAGTACGTAGACATTTTTAAAACCTTCTTGCTCTAGGATGCGAGAAGCGATGTAGCTTCGAACTCCTACTGCGCAGTAAAGGGTATAGTCTTGCTCCTTATCCAGTTCTCCTAGGCGGTTTCTGAGTTCGGTTTGTGGAATGTGAATACTACCTTCAATATATCCCAGCATTCTTTCTTCATTTTCCTGTACATCAAGAAGAATGGTATCGGGCTTATCTCTGGCAAGATGCATAGCGGTTCTGAATTTAACCATTCCTTCAAGAATATTTTCCGCAACAAAGCCCACCATATTCATAGGGTCTTTAGCAGAGTTAAAGGGGGGTGCATAGGCTGATTCCAGTTCCTTGAGATCATTGGTTGTTCCGCCCATTCGCTGCACAGCGGCAAAGACATCGACGTGCTTATCTACCCCTTTGCTTCCCAGTACCTGACAACCCAGGAGTTTTCCTTGGGGAACCGTAAACAGCGCTTTTATGGTCAGATCTGTTGATCCAGGATAGTAGCTGGCATGGTTTTTCATGCTAATAAGGGCGATATCGTAGTCTTTACGATAGATTTTTCCTGAAGCGGTAAGATTTTTTTCATTGAGTCCCGTACTTCCAACGGTGTAATCAAATACCTGGGCAATGGAAGTCCCCTGGGAACCTTTGTAGCTATAGGCGTTGTTTAAAACGATGTTATCGGCTGCCATGCGCCCTTGTTTATTGGCAGGACCTGCAAGAGGTACAGCAGTCTTGTCGCGGCTTGTAAAGTTTATTACTTCAATGGCGTCGCCTACGGCGTAGATTCCTTTGATATTGGTCTCTAGATGATCATCAACAAGAAGATGCCCCCGGGGTCCGAAGTCTAGGCCACTATCCTGTAGGAAAGCGGTTTGAGGCTTTACTCCAAGGGAAAGGAGAATCATATCGGCTTTTAAGTTTTTATCCCCATCAAGATTGACCACTAGGCCCTTTTCATCTTTATCAAAGGAAAGGACCTTGGTGCTTAGATGGAGGTCAACTCCGATTTCACGCATATTTTCGTGAAGCATCTGAGCCATGTCAAAGTCAATGGGAGCCATAACCTGATCGAGCATTTCCACAAGGGAGACTTCGATACCTCGGTGGGCTAGGTTCTCTGCCATTTCAAGGCCAATAAATCCACCGCCAACGACAACAGCTCTCTTAGGCTGATGCTTTTCAATATAATTATAAATGGCATCGGTATCGGGAATGGTCCAAAGAGTAAAAATACCCTCTTGGGTGATTCCGGGAATGGGTGGTTTGAGTGGCTGGGATCCCGGCGAGAGTATTAGATCGGTAAAGCTCTCGGTAAATATTTCACCGGTTTCAAGGTTTTTGATTTCCATGGTCTTCCCTAGAGCATCTAGGTGAAGAACTTCGTGTTTTACTCGAACATCTATGTTAAAACGCTGCATAAATAGTCCCGGCGTCATAAGCATAAGATTGCCACGATTTTCAATAATTTCTCCGATATAGTAGGGCAGGCCGCAGTTGGCAAAGGAAACATAGGCTCCCTTTTCTATAAGTAAAATTTCTGCTGCTTCATCGAGCCTACGAAGTCTGGCTGCTGCGCTGGCTCCGCCGGCAACACCGCCGACGATAATTACTTTTCTAGACATTATTCCTCCTGTACCCCCCCTAAGGGGGGGTGATGTGTTTAGTTTATCATAACAGAGGGAATAGATAAAGATAAAAGAATGGTAAAAGGAAATATAAAAAGGAAATATAATACAACTCTATTTCTTTTGGGCTATGGAAGCAAATAGACAATAGAAGAGTTTTTATATTTATTAGGATTTCCTCTAATACAAAAAATAGAGTAGAATAAATCCAGGAGGAGTTATGTCTATTTTCGCATGGTACGGCTATGAAGGAAGTTTAGTTAAAAGAGCAGGGGCTCTTAAGCAAGCTGGTTTTTCTTCCTTAAGTTTATGGTGGGAAAGGGAAGATAATAGACCCCCTAAAGAAAATCTTAAAATTCTGCGCAGGCTAGAAATGAATATCGATTTGGTTCATATACCTTATTTTTCCAATGGCCTATGGGCGGATGAAAAGGGGCTTTTAGAAGAATCCTTCTTAGAAGTTCTACAGGAACTCCATGAAGCAGAAATACCAAGGGCAGTGTTTCATCCTACTACTTTGGAAGAAATAGGGCTACCCGTCAGCCCAGCGGGGCTTGAGCTTGCCCATAGGCTTTTCTACCGGTCAAAGGAGTTGGGTATTGGACTATTAGTAGAAAATTTACAGCGGGATCCCCATCTTTTCATCCTAGTGGAAAACATTGATTTTGGTCTTTGCCTTGATACTGGACATCTGGGTATATCAGGAAATTATGAAAGATTAAGAAAATATTTTCATAGAATTGAGGCTCTTCACCTTCACGATAATGATGGAAAAACAGATCTGCATCTTATCCCCGGCGATGGAATTTTGCCTCTAAACAAATGGTTAAGAGATGTGCCAAGGGGGGTAGAGTACCATCTTGAAATAAACCGTGGCTTAAGTGATTTTTATAATCAATACAGTGAAATGGATTATCTGCATAGAGCTAAAAAAAGCCTATATGCACTAGGAGGCCGGGATGAAAAAGAGTTTTAAGGAGGAAAAAAAGAAGACACCCCAAGAAAGGGACATACTTCTTTTAAAATCAGTCTATACAATTATTGGTGTTATTATGCTTCTTGTGATGCAGATTGCCCCTTTTCCCACTGTAGAACAGCGTATTCGAATAAGCTTAATTGTTTTTGTTGTCATTTTTGGTGTTGGTTTTAATGCCACACGAAACCTTAAGATTATCCACAGGAAAAAGGAAGAAAACAAGATGAACAAGGAAAACAAGGAAAATAAGCAAAACAAGGAATAAGGAGCCGTTGCACGACTAGGATGTAAATTCTAGCCGTGGGCGGCTCTTTTCTCTTTGATTTTCCGCAGGGTAAAACAAGCGAAAAAGCTTGATATATCAACAAAAAACAGCCCTTGCGAGCTGCTTTTCGTGGTATAATGATTGTATGAAAAACAACATCTACCAAGGAAATCATACACCAATTTCCAAAGGAATGCAATTACTGCTTCCCTTGGATGTAGAATTTACTATTTCTGAAGAAA
>JAAYGQ010000054.1 GCA_012727635.1 Tissierellia bacterium
CTAGAGAAGGCCCAAAAGAATTATATCCTTGAATTCCTTCCCACCTATCGTTCCCTTCTTATTCACTACGACCCATTAAAACTCTCCTACGATGAGCTCCTTAAAGAACTCCAGAATCTGGTGAGTTTAGTTGATAAAGAGGACAGGAAGGAATTCAGAATCCTTGAAATCCCCGTGCTTTACGGTGGCGCAAATGGCCCGGATATAGACTTTGTGGCAAGCCACAATGGTATAAGCCAAAAAGGAGTCATACAAATCCACTGCTCCCGAGATTATCTGGTCTACATGCTGGGCTTCACACCGGGATTTGCCTATCTGGGTGGTATGAATGAGAAAATAGCTACTCCAAGACTGGAGCTACCTAGAATAAACATCCCTGCCGGTTCTGTAGGTATAGCAGGCTCACAAACCGGCATCTATCCCATGGCTAGCCCGGGAGGATGGCAAATCATTGGACGAACACCAATAAAACTCTATGACCCCCTGGCAACCCCCCCCGTTCTACTGCGAGCAGGAGACTATGTCCGATTTATCCCTATAACCAAGGAGGAGTTCCTTAGGATTAGAGAGCTGGTTAAAGAAGATAGATACTCAGTAAATGTTACAGGAAGTGGAGAGGCCAGAATTTATGAATAAAATCATTATTACTAAAGCTGGGCTATTAACCACGATCCAGGATAGGGGAAGGTGGGGCTATCAACAATACGGAATAAGCGTTGCCGGAGCCATGGACCAATTTGCTATGAATGTTGCAAATCTGATAGTAGGAAATAATAAGGATGCAGCGGTACTAGAATGTACCTATTCGGGGCCCGAGATAGAATTTTGTTGCGATGAAAGTATTTGCCTTACCGGGGCCGATATGGATCCTAAGATCAATGGCAATCCGGTACAAATGTGGACCTCTCTTCTTTTAAGAGCAGGAGATAAACTCACTTTAAAAGGTGCCAAAAACGGACTTAGGAGCTATATCGCCTTTAGTCGCCAGTTAGATGTCTCCCTCATTATGGGGAGCAAATCCACCTATATCCGGGGCAAACTCGGTGGTTTACATGGAGATAAATTATCAGCCGGCGATGAAATTGGCCTTGGTGAAAAAGATCCAAACTATGTAGGAAGCTATTTATCAAAGGAGCATATCCCAAATTATAAAAGCCATGCTAATCTTAGAGTTGTTATGGGTCCCCAGGATGATTGTTTTACCGAAGAAGCCCTATGGACTTTTCTAAATTCTACCTATTGCATCTCAACCGATGCTGACCGTATGGGCTATCGCCTAGATGGCCCTACCATCCAACATATAGAGGGAGCAGATATTATATCCGACGGTATCGTTATGGGCTCCATTCAAGTTCCTGGCAATGGGCTACCAATCATTATGATGAGCGATAGACAAACCACCGGTGGCTACACCAAAATCGCCACCGTCATAACTTCCGATCTAAGTACTTTGGCCCAAATGGGACCGGGGTCTACTGTGGAATTCAGTAGGGTTTCTGTAGAAGAGTCCCATTCCATTTACAAAGGATATATGAATAAGTTAACGGAAATAGAAGCCGCTATAAAATCAAGACGCTTTGAACTGGTCAAAACCCGAAGCTTTGTCCTCACTTTCCAGGAAAAAATCTACAATGTAGAGGTGAATGAGATTCTATAGGACCTTAAGAAACTCCAATTTGCATTACTAAGAAACAATAGATGCTAGTAAAAGTTTCCTCTACCTATCTAAATCTAATTGTTTGCAATGAATTGCACCTGTTGTCTTACTCTTTTAGCTTAACCTCTTAGGTTTTCATATCAATTATCGAGTTGAAAACTAATAAAAATGGCTTCAGTTATCTTTAGATTACTGAGGCCATTTTTTACTGACTACACTGAAGATTCCTATCTGTCTTTTTTTCTTTAAAACGAAATTATCAATTTCTCAGACTAATCTATTAACTTGCTCTTTCAAACTGGCTGTTGTATAGATCCGCATAGAATCCCTTTTTACGAATCAGTTCCTCATGGGAGCCCTGTTCTACTATATCTCCATTGTTCATTACCAGGATTAAATCAGCATTTCGGATGGTAGATAAACGGTGGGCAATAATAAAACTCGTACGATCTTTCATCAGATTGTCCATGGCCCTTTGAATTAGAACTTCCGTACGTGTATCTACACTGCTTGTGGCTTCATCAAGTATTAGTATCTTTGGATCGGCTAGGATTGCCCTGGCAATGGTCAGTAGCTGCTTTTGACCCTGGGATATATTATCCGATTCTTCATTTAGTATCATGTTGTAGCCGTCGGGTAAGGTACGTACAAAGTGGTCAACTTGGGCAGCCTTTGCTACTTCTGTAACTTCTTCATCCGAGGCGCCCAGCTTGCTATAACGGATATTGTCGGCAATGGTTCCATTAAATAACCATGTATCCTGGAGTACCATTCCAAAGAGGGATCGAAGTTCACTGCGCTTAAAGCTTCTTATATCCTGTCCATCTATTAGGATGGCACCGCTATTCACATCATAAAATCTCATAAGCAGTTTTACTATAGTGGTTTTCCCGGCACCGGTTGGCCCGACAATTGCTACCTTTTGTCCCGGTAAAACTTTCAAACTTAAATCATGGATAACCATAGTATCGGGCTCATAACCGAAGCTTACGTGATCAAAACTGACACTGCCATCGATATGCACAAGATTCTTCTTTTCATCAGCATCACCAAAGGTTACCGACAGAGCATCGACTTCCTCGGGTATCTGTTCTTCTTCCTCTAGGAACTCAAATACCCGCTCCGCTGCTGCCGCGGTTTGCTGGAGGACATTAGAAATATTGGCAATTTGAGTAATTGGTTGATTGAATTGTCTTGCGTACTGAATAAAGGCCTGTATTCCACCGATTGTCATTTTTCCATTGATGGTAAAAAATCCCCCAAGAACACAAATGGCTACATAACCTAAGTTGCCTACAAAGCCCATGATTGGCATCATAAGCCCCGATAAAAAGTTTGCTTTCCACGCCGAATGATAAAGAGCATCGTTATACTCATCAAATTTTTCTAAGGATTGTTCCTCGCCATTAAAGGCCTTTACAACCACATGACTGCCCAGCATTTCCTCTACATGGCCATTGACACTTCCTAAAAATCTTTGTTGATCTTTAAAGAATTTCTGTGATTTTTTAACAACTACCACAATAATGATCACTGACAAAGGCAAAATTCCCAGGGATACCAGGGTCATCTGCCAACTTATAGAAAGCATCATAATTGTGATACCAATAAGAGAAGTTATCGAGGTAATAATCTGGGTCATACTTTGATTTAGGGTAGAACTAATGGCATCAACATCATTGGTGATACGTGAAATCACATCACCGTGGGTTGTTGTGTCATAGTAGCCCAGGGGTAATTTGTGAATTTTACTATTGATTTCATTTCTCATTTTGAAGGTAACCTTTGCCGTCACACCGGACATCACAAAACCCTGAAGATAGGAAAATACTGAGCTAATAAGATAAAGTCCCACCAGCCACAGCAGTATTTGCGCGATTCTCCCAAAGTCAATGCTGCCGGTACCGGCAATTTGATTCATATAACCGGCTATCAACTCATCGGTGGCTCCCGCCAAGATTTTCGGACCAAAAATACTAAAGACAGTGGATACAACGGCTAGAAACCATACAAAGAGAATGGTTATTTTATGGCTACCCAAATAGTCAATGAGTTTACTCATTGTCCCTTTGAAGTTCTTTGCTTTGGGTGCAGAGATTCCTAAACCGCGCATTGGGCCACCGCCCATGGGCCCTCCACCGGAAGGTCCCCTAGGGCCGGTTTCTGGTTTTTTTATTTTGTTTTCATTCATGATAATTCTTCCTTTGAAAGCTGAGATGATGCAATTTCATAATAGGTTTTACAGCTTCCGAGAAGCTCTTTATGGGTTCCTCGTCCAACTATTTCACCTTGATCTAGAACAATAATCTGCTCGGCATCCATAATGGTCCCAACTCTTTGTGCTACTACAATAATCGTCAAATTAGAAGATTTTTCTTTTAGGGACTTTCGAAGTGCTGCATCGGTCTTAAAGTCTAGGGCAGAAAAGCTATCATCGAAAATCAAAATATCTGGATTTTTAGCCAGGGCCCTGGCAATAGATAGTCGTTGTTTTTGTCCTCCAGAAACATTGGTAGCTCCCTGGGAAATATACGAATCCAAAGCCTCGGGTCTTTCTTCCACAAAATCTCTGGATTGGGATATATCCACAGCGGACTGTACATCTTTTTCTGTGATATCTTGCTTGCCATATTTTAGATTAAAATCAATTGTTCCCGAAAGTAGCACTGCCGTCTGAGGCACATATCCTATTTTACTGCGCAGGACCTTTTGGGAGACCTCTCTAACATCGACTCCCTCCACCATAACTTGACCCTTAGTCGCATCATAAAAACGAAGAGCAAGGTTTGCGATGGTGGACTTGCCCGAACCGGTGGAACCAATAATCGCCGTTGTTTCTCCGGGTTTTGCTACAAAAGAGATATCACAAAGTGCATACTCCTCTGCGTTGTTATACCGGAAATAAACATTTTTAAACTCAACAAGGCCTTTTTTACTGGCACTAAATTCTTTTGGATCTTTGGGATCAATAATGGTAAGTTCTGTTGCCAGGACTTCAGCGATACGCTCTCCCGACACTGCGGCTCGCGGAACCATTATAAACATCATAGATATCATCATAAAGGCCATTAAAACTTGCATTGCATATTGCATGAAGGCCATCATATCCCCGACCTGCATAGTAGACTGTGCAATTTGATGAGCACCAACCCAAATGATCAATAGGGTAAGACCGTTCATTATAATCATCATCATGGGCATTATAAATGTCATTACACGGTTTACAAAGAGATTTGTCTTTGTAAGCTGACTATTGGTTCCTACAAATCTTTCCTCTTCATACTTTTGTGTACCAAAGGCCCTAATAACCATAAGACCACTGAGGTTCTCTCTGGAGATCAGATTAATTCTATCTATAAGTTTTTGAATGGCTTTAAATTTTGGTAGTGCGATGGTCATTATAACCATCAGCATTCCAATGGTAACAATGACGCTTATGGCAAGAATCCAACTCATAGAGGCAGATTTTCTTACTGCCATAATGACCCCGCCAATACCCATAAAGGGAGCATAAAAGGTCATGCGTATCCCAATGGTTAGAAGCTGTTGTATCTGACTGACGTCGTTGGTAGAACGGGTTATAAGAGAAGCCGTAGAGAACTTATCAAATTCATTGTTTGAAAAACTCTCAATCTTATTAAACACGTCCTTGCGCAGGTTTCGTGCCACGCCCGTGGCTATTTTTGATGATAAAAAGCTCACCATAATGGTAGCCATCCCGGCTAGAAAAGCAATTATAATCATCCACAAACCAATTTTTAAGATATAGGCTGTCTGTATACTGCTAATATTTGCCCCAAGTTCATCGTAAAAAGCCTTGGCAAATACAATTCCACTTTGCTTTAGCATGGTTTCATTATTGGCCAGGGCTTTGTCTCGTGCGGCTTTCATGGCTGATTCGGGCAAATTATCTAGCATAGGAAGCATTGGGTAAACTTCCTTAAGCTCCAGGGTCTTCACATCGGTTTTTTCAGGATTTACACCGGTATCTCTAAACTGCGGTGGCATATCCTTCATAATTTCTATAAATGTCCAGGTGGCCCTACCAAAGGCTCTGTCCAGCTGCTCACTGGTTCTTTCATCTAGCTCCCTTTTTACATAAAGCTCTTCCCCCGCACTGGGGTAAATAGTCTTATATACCTTGTCCTTGGTGTTTTTTTCCGATGAAGCTAATAGAGTGTAATTTTCCTCTACTAGGCTCTTTTCGCTATCATCCATAAAGCTAGTGATCATTTTTATGGCCTCGGGGGTGATAGCATCGGGGGCAGCATGTTCAATACCATTTTGCTGGATACCTACATTTACAATATCCGACATAAAATTAGGTAGATATAGGTCGCCCATGGCTTGGCCAAAAAGCAGCACAATGGCTACAATCAGGCCCAGTGTAAAGGGCTTTAAATATTTGGCGAGTTTAATCAAGTGGCTTCCTCCATCCCTATAATAATAGGTTATTATTTTTAAATAAAGTTATGCTTCTGCTGCACTGCTTTGAAATCTAACCTCTAGTATTTACAATAAAAAACCTCTACAACACTAAAAATAAGCTTTGTATCTTGTAGGTAACTTTTAAACAGTGTGGGATTGGTCCTTTAGCTCCTCAGAAATATCCGATACTTGTTCTAAAAGTGAAATTAACCGTTTTGTGTTTTCATCCCCTAGGCGGGAAACAATCTCGCCAAGATGATTATTAACCGATTCTTTTGTTTCTTTTACAACCATAGTCCCGTTTTCTGTGAGATTAACCAGTACCCTTCGCCGATCCGAGACATCTATACTTCGCTGAATATAGCCTTTTTTTTCAAGGGAGTTGAGCATCTGGGATATGGCTGATTTTGTTATATGAAGATTGCAATGGATTTCCGATAAATTAATACTATTATCAGCTAGGGTAGACATCTCTTCAATTCTTCTCATAACAAGAAGTTCAGTCATATTCAAATCTGCACTCTTGGGTAAAATCATTCCAACCTTTCTAAATCGGAATAATGCTTTAACAATTTCTTCTTTCAAAGATCTATCCACTATGGGCTCCTTTCAATGGCTTTGATCTTGTTAATGGATTGCACATCTAAGATTTTAAGTCTTTTATGGTTACAAAATACATAAACTAGATAAGCGCTTAATTATTAAGCTCTTAACTAATATATTCCTAAAATCGATCCTTGTCAATCGATTTCTTAAGAGAGAAAATACAAGTCTTTTTTTTCATCTACTTCTTTAACCGGTATTTTTGCGAGGTCCATTGTACATTTAATCGCCTACAGTTTCTCTCTTAGGACTATTAAATTCTCTTCGTTTTCTAGACATTAAAAAAAATCCAAGAAATAACAAAGGTCCTACTAAAGCGCAGGACCCTTTCAATATATTTAAATTCTATTGGGAGTTAGAACGAAAAGTCTTTTACTCTTTTTATAGAAGCTTTCTAGGCCCTTATATCCATGCTAATCTTTCCATCGGTGATTTCAAGAATCCTATCGGCTTTCTCTGCAACCTTTTTATCATGGGTAATAACAATAAAGGTAGATTTGAACTCCCTATTTATTTCCTTTAATAAATTGTATACCGTTTCCGTAGATTCTGAATCCAAATTTCCCGTGGGTTCGTCTCCTAGGATGATCCTGGGATTATTGATCAGCGCCCGGGCTATGGCTGCCCTTTGTTGCTGGCCTCCGGATATGTCTGTGGCTTTATTGTTTCTCACCTTAGTTAGGCCGACAATTTCGATTAAATCATTGGCTCTTTGAATGGCTTCTTTGGTATCTCTTCCATTTTTAATTAGAAAGGGCATCATCACATTTTCAAATACAGTGAACTCTGGTAGTAAATAGTGAAACTGAAATATAAATCCGATGGTTTCATTTCTAAGTTCTGCCAGCTGATTCTTATTCATATTTGCCGTGGACAAGCCATCTATGATGACTTCGCCACTGGTGGGCTTATCCAGGGTTCCCATAATGTTCATCAGCGTTGATTTGCCACTGCCCGATGCACCGATAATGGAATTAAAGGACGATTCTTCAAAGGAGAGATTCAAATCAAATAAGACCTGTGTTTTTATCTTATCCCCGTAAATCTTATTGATGTTATTGAGTTCCAATATATTAGCCATTTTTTATCACCTCTATAGGATTAAGCTTAGAAGACTTTCTAGCCGGTACAAGGGCTGCCAGGGTTGCTGAAATAATGGCTACAGTAACCGATAGTCCGATAAAGGTATAATCCAGGTAAAAGGGGACCAGAGGGCTTCCGTCGGCATTCTTCACAAAATTCGAAAATATAAAGGTAAGAGAAAGCCCTAAACCTGTTCCGATAATAGCGCCCATTACCCCCAGTATTAACCCCTGAAATAAAAATATCAGACTAGCTGTAC
>JAAYGQ010000055.1 GCA_012727635.1 Tissierellia bacterium
GTGGTGCCGCTGCCGGTTTTATTGGTGGTTGGATGAACCCCTTTACCGTAGGAGTCGCCCAGGGCATAGCTGAACTACCTACCTTCTCCGCCATTGGCTTCCGCCTTGTTCTTTGGGTTGCTATGCTAAGTGCAGCCATTTTCCTTACCATGCGATATGCAGCCAAAGTTAAAGCCGACCCTGAGAAAAGCTTTTGTAGAGATTTGGAACTATCGCAACCTGAAGATGGATCAGCCCTTAAAGGAGTAAAAGCTCTAAGCGGAAAACAAAAACTCGTTCTTCTAGGATTTGTTGCCGGTATGGGTATTCTTGTTTATGGCGTTCTTATGTACGGCTGGTACATGATTGAAATTGCAACACTTTTCTTCACCATGGGTATTGTATTAGGCGCCATAGGAGGCGTTTCGCCCAATAAAATGGCCGTTGAATTTCTAGGCGGTGCCCGAGATTTGGCTACAGGGGCTTTGGTCGTTGGTTTTTCCCGAGGAATCCTTGTTGTTTTGAGCCAAGGAGCTATCCTGGATACCATTATTCATGGCCTTGCGGGCACCATCCAAAATCTACCTAAGACCATTGCCGCTGTAGGAATGTTTGCTGTTCAATCCGTAATTAACTTCTTTATTCCTTCGGGCTCAGGCCAAGCAGGAACCACTATGCCCATCATGGTTCCCCTGTCCGATGTTATTGGTTTAACTCGCCAAACCGCCGTTATAGCCTTCCAATGTGGTGATGGTATCTCCAATAGTATTATCCCCACAGGAGCTTCTTTACTGGCAGCTCTTGGTGTTGCTAATATTAAATATGAAGACTGGGTCCGCTTTATCTGGCCCCTCATTGCACTGCAATCAGCCATCGCAGCCGTCTTTATGGTCATTGCCACCCTTATAAATCTTGGACCCTTCTAGGAGGTAGGATGCAAACATTTAAAGAAAGAGCCTTAGAACTTCTCCCTGAATTAAAAGAGCTTAGCCAATATATCTACGACAATCCCGAACTGGGCTATGAGGAGTTTCTCTCCAGCAAGGCCCATATCGATATGCTAGAAAAATACGGTTTTGAGATGGAACTCTCTCCCCTTGATATGGAAACCGCCTATGTGGCTCGCTACAGGGGAGATAAGCCCGGGATTACCATGGCCTATCTGGCAGAGTACGACGCTCTGCCTGGCATTGGTCATGGCTGTGGCCATAATATTTTAGGGGCCACAGCCCTGGGAGCTGCTCTGGTTCTTAAGGACTATGTAAAGGAAAAGGGGGGAACCCTTGTCCTTTTTGGTACCCCCGCCGAGGAAACCAGTGGAGCCAAGGTGGCCTTTGCTGATCATGGCTATTTTAAAGATGTGGATGTGGCCATTTGTCCCCATCCATCGGATTATTATTTTTCCTCAGGAAAAAGCCTGGCCCTGGCCCCCATTGAATTCACCTTTAAAGGAAAAACCGCCCACGCAGCATCGGAGCCCCAGGCCGGCATCAACGCCCTGGACGCTCTTCTTCTTACCTTTAACAATGTCAATGCCCTTAGGGAGCATATCCTGCCTTCGGCAAGAGTTCACGGTATTGTAAAGGAAGGAGGCCTGGCTGCCAATATTGTTCCTGAAAAGAGTGTGGGAGAGTTTTATGTGCGTACCATGACTCTGGACTATATGGAAGAACTCCTAGAAAAGGTCATCAACTGTGCCAAGGCCGGAGCCCTGGCCACAGGATGCACCATGGAGTACCGGGACTATGAAGCCCGCTACCATAACATGGTAACCAATCAAACCTTATCCGATCACTATGATGGACTCTTAGAAGAAATGGGAGTGGAAGTAACGCCCCCTCGAGAGAGCTTTGGCTCCCTAGATATGGGCAATGTTTCCCAGGTCTGCCCTTCCATTAATCCCTACTTTGGCATTAGTGATCATCCCATTCCAGGCCACACTGTGGAGTTTCGCGACGCCACCCTTACAGATCTTGCCATGGAAGGTATGATAAATACCATTGTGGCCATGGTTAAGGCCATGGTGGATTGCAACGAAGACCCGGCTCTTTTAGCAGCCGTCAAAGAAGAATTTGAGAATAGGAAAAGATAATGTATCCAAAACTTTCGATATCCCTGGAGGGAATAGAGAACAATGCGCGGATCATTCAAAAACTTTGCAGTGATCATGGCATTCAAATAACCGCAGTTCTTAAAAGCTCCAATAGCTATGAGAACTCCTATCTTCCCATTGCCCAGGCCATGAAAAAAGGCGGCATCCATTATTTTGGAGATTCCAGGATGGGCACCCTAGCCCGTATGAGAGAAATGGGTTTTAGCGATCCTCTTATGCTCATACGTCTTCCCATGCTCAGTGAGATGGAAGAACTTGTGGGCTACGCCGACGCCTCTTTAAACTCCGAAGAAACGACTCTAAGAGCAATAAACGAAGAAGCCTTAAAGCAGGAAAAAGTTCACGGCGTTCTTCTTATGGTGGATCTTGGCGATTTGCGCGAGGGTATCGAAGACGAAAAAGAACTCATGGAGATGGCCCAGCTCTGCGAAGATCTTCCAGGGCTAGACTTGCTGGGGATTGGGACCAACCTGGGTTGCTACGGCGCCATTGTTCCCGATGAGATCAACCTAGGCCGTTTAGTGGAACTAGCAGAAAAAATTGAAGAGCGAATTGGTAGGAGGCTGGCCCTGATTTCTGGAGGGGCCACTTCTACCCTTCCTCTGGTGGTGGCAGGCAAATGTCCCCGCCGGATCAATCACCTGCGTCTTGGGGAAGGCATTCTTCTTGCAAGGGATGTGGAGGAGATTTGGAAGGTTACCATTGCCGGTCTTCGAAGAGACAATTACGTGATAGAGGCCCAGGTCATTGAGGTAAAAGAAAAACCCTCCCACCCCATTGGCAGAATTTTTGTGGACGCCTTTGGAAACACTCCCAGCTATGAGGACAGGGGACGAATTAGGCGCTGCCTAATCGCCCTGGGAAAAAGGGACATTGGAGACTTTGACGCTTTAACGCCTCTGACTAAGGGAATGGAAATTCTTGGAGGCAGCTCAGATCACGGAATTATCGATATCTCCCATGTGGAAGAAGAAATCAAGGTAGGAGACTTTTTACAATTTAATCTCTACTATCAGGCCATGATGCATAGCATCGAGAGCTGTAGTGTGAGTATTGAGTATAGGGGGAAGTAATGCTGGACTTACTAATTAAGGGAGGCCAAGTCCTAGGCTTTGACCAGGGACTCCAAAGCATAAATCTGGGGATTAAAGAGGGAAAAATCGCCTATCTAGGAAAAGAGGAGCCTCCCACAAAAGAAACCCTCCTTCTTCAAGGCGAGATTGTTTCCCCGGGCTTTATTGATATCCATATGCATGAAGAAGATTTCAAGCTTTCCAAGGGAGAGTATGATATTTCTCTTACTATGTTGGCCATGGGTGTCACCACGGCAGTGGCGGGCAACTGTGGAAACAATCGTCAATCCCTGCAGGATTTTATTTCCCATATAGAAAAAGTGGGAAGCCCTATAAATTATATGAGCTATATTGGCCATAACTTTCTTCGTGAGCAGGCAGGAAATACCGATACCAAAGCCGAATCCACCCCCCAGCAGATCCAGAAAATGAAGCTTCTTGTGCAAGAAGCTCTGGATCTTGGCGCCGTAGGACTTTCCTACGGCTTTGAGTATGCCACCGGCGGAACAATAGAGGAAGCCGTGGCCATTGCTGAGCCTCTTTGGGGAAGAAAGGATCTTCTTTTGGCAGCCCACTACCGCTTCGATGGCGATAGAGCTCTGGAGTCTGTTGATGAGATGGCAGAAATTTCAAAGAGGACGGCAGTGCCCTTTTTAATTTCTCACCTTTCCAGTTGTAGTGCCTTTGGCAATATGAAGGAGGTTTTGGATCGCATTCATGAATACAAAGACCAGGGCCTCGATCTTTTGGTAGACGCCTATCCCTATACCGCCTTTAGTACCTACATTGGCTCCGATGTATTCGAAGAGGGTTGTCTTGAGCGCTGGAGTGTAGGCTATGATGCCATCCAGCTTACCGAGGCTCCCTATGAAAATGTGCGCTGCACCGAAGAAATTTTCTATGATGCGCGAAAAAATTATCCCCGCATGCTAGCCATTGCCTTTGTTATGAAAGAAGAGGAAATCGCTATGGCCCTAGCCGACCCTATGGTTATGGTGGCCAGCGATGGCATCTATAGAGAGCACAAAGGCCATCCCCGGGGAGCGGGAACCTTTCCCCGCTATATTTCCCGTTATCTGCGGGATCAGAAACTCCTGGACTTTGTTCAGGGAATGAAGAAGATTACGCTGGATCCTGCCAAGGCCCTGGGCCTTGACAATAAGGGAAGCCTTGAAGTAGGAAAAGATGCAGATCTTTGTATCTTTGATTTGGATAGGATTAAGGACTGTGCTGATTTCCAGGACGGCCAAAGACCGCCTGAGGGCATTGTCCATGTTCTTTTGGAAGGAAAAATTGCCCTAAAAGACGGAAAGATCCTCCGGGAAGATGCAGGAAAATTTATTAGAAAATGAGCCTCCGGGCTCATTTTTTATTCATAGTGTGCTACAATATTCTGGGAAAGGTGGTGGAGTATGTATACAGGCCAGGAAGTAAAAGCTATCCTTATGAATTGGGCGCCTCGGCTCCTATTTTTTATTCTAGTGCTTTATTTTGGTTTTTTTCTCATAAGACGGTCCTTGGTTTTTTTTGAAAGGCGCCTAAGAGCAAAAAAGGTCGATGCCACGTCTTTGGGTTTTTTTATCAGCATTCTAAGCTACTTTTTAAAAGTTTTGGTGGTAGTAGTGGGCCTGGGAATCCTAAATGTCCCTATGGCTTCTCTAACGGCCGTGGTAGGAGCATCGACCCTTTCTATTGGACTGGCCCTACAAGGAAGCCTATCCAACCTGGCAGGAGGCCTGGTGCTGGTTACAACCCAGCCCTTTAAGGTGGGAGATTATATTGTAAGTGATGGTTTTGAGGGTACCGTGGAAGAAATCTCCGTTTTAACCACAGGACTTCAGACCTTTGATGGTAAGAAAGTTATTATTCCCAATTCCATCGTTAGTTCCAAGGGCATTGTTAACTATTCTCTCGGTGCCCTGCGTAGAATTGATATTCCTTTACTAATAAGCTACAAGGCTCCCATTGACAAAGTAAAAAGGACCCTGGAAGGGGTTGGCCAAGAAATCCAAGGGGCCCAGAGGGTAGAAGCTGTTTTAAGCAAGTACGAAGACAGTGGTTACCTTTTTACCCTACGCCTATGGATTGAAAATGGGGAGTATTTTAAACAGCTTTTTATCCTTAATGAAAAGATAAAGCCCGCCCTAGATAAAGAAGGAATTGAACTGGCCTATCCCCATCTCGAAGTAATTTTACCCGGAGGACTGGATGAAAAAATACAGCAATAAAGAACTACTTATAAGTTTTATCCCCTACTATAAACCCTATCTTGGCATCCTGAGCTTTGATCTACTTTGCGCCTCCATGACCACGGTGGCAGATATGGTTCTACCTTTAATCCTACGATTTATGACCAACTCTGTTTTAGAAGGCCAGATGCTGAGCTATGCTCTCATTGCCAAACTAACCTTTTTCTTTTTTGTTCTCAAGGTAGTGGATTTATTTGCTGGCTACTATATGGCGGAAACCGGCCATATCATGGGGGCAAAAATTGAAACCGATATGCGCAGAAACATTTTTAGGCACCTTCAGGACCTTTCCACGGAATTTTTTAATGACGCCAAGGTAGGGCAGATTATGGCCCGGATTACCTCGGATCTTTTTGATATTACGGAATTTAGCCACCACTGCCCAGAAGAATATTTTATTGGACTTATCAAGATTGTCTTTGCCTTTATCATCCTTCTTACCATTAATGTTCCCCTTACCCTTGCTCTGTTTTTTCTAATTCCCTTGATGATTTTCAGCGCTTCTCGCTTTAACCAGCGTATGCGAAGAAACTTTAAATCCCAGAGGGACCATATAGGGGAGCTCAATGCAAGAATTGAAGATACCCTTTTGGGTGTCAAGGTAGTAAAGGCCTTTACCAATGAAGATATGGAAAAAGCAAAATTCGAAAAGGACAATCTGACCTTTTTGGATATCAAAAAGGATACCTATAAAAGTATGGCAGGTTTTCATACCGTGACCAAGGCCTATGATGGACTGATGTATATTGTTGTGATCTCCTTAGGAGGCTATCTTCTGGTCCAGGGAAGCCTAGATCCAGGAGATCTTGTGGCCTA
>JAAYGQ010000056.1 GCA_012727635.1 Tissierellia bacterium
ATGATATTAAAAACAATAGGAATAGAAGATATAGAGAAAATATTTGAGCCCAATTGGTTTGCTATTAGAAATTTCCATGGTCAATATTTCTTGGATTCAGATATACTAAACGATTATCTTGATTTTAGAAGGCAAAGCATCGAAGATTTTATGTTGGAACTTAAAAATGAGCTTCACTTTCCCATTACTCTTTTAAGATATCTACCGAATTTTTTCATTAAAAACATTATCATGAGATCCATTGCTAGGCTCAAGAACTCTACCCTGGGCTGGATAAAAAGAAAAGATCGAGATAGGATAGGTGCATATTTTGGTTCCTTGGAAGAGTGGAAGAGAATAACAACTTGGGAAAACTTCCAAATAGATGAAGAATATGGAAAAGTAGTAATCCTAAATCATGGCTATGATGAATTAAAAGACAAAAATCTTCTGACGATAGAAGATATGAAAAAAGCAGCCAGCTTTAGAGGTGGGCAGTGTTTGTCCAGCTCAATGAAAGAAGGAGATTTAGAAACTAAATTGAAGTGGAGATGTGCATTTTCAGATGAATTTGATGCTAGTCCTAAGCTTATCCTTAAAGGGGGCCACTGGTGTGAGCAGTGTGAAGCTCCTCCTTGGATGTTTGAAGAGATAGCTAAGAAGAACCCTTTTTTTGAACAAGTTGTTTCGAGTAAAACAAAACTAAAGAATACAAACTAAATAAGTAGCTCTAGACCAGTAGGATTTGATAAGAATGTGTATTTGTGGTGCTTCCTAAAAGCAGGACTTTGCTACTTTAATTGTTAGTTTGGGCACCGGAGTCAGTCCCTGTTTCACCTGAGGATTCACGTCTTCCAGATCTTTACTTCCTAGGAATATTCGTTAGACAAGGCATATTGGGTATATAGGGTTAATAAGTTGCTAAACAGAAAAAAGTCGGAATAACGAAGATTGTTTTTGGCTCATTTGATTTAGGTCAAATTCTTTTCTTTAAAGTCGTGATAGAATTGATTTAATGGAAAGTAAAACAAAGAAAGTAGGAGAAAATATGGAGAATCAATTAACATTTAATCAAGCAAGGGAAAAAAATGCCAAAACATTAAAATTATATGTACCGATCGTAGCTCGGGTTCATGGAGATGCCCATCCGGAATTTCATGAAGTCCATACTCTTTTTGATGCGATCAACGCAAAAATTAAAGAAGCAGGAACAAAGGAGCCCGAATTAGATGAAGAGTTCGCCCGGCTTCGTGAGGTCACAAATAATTACACTGTTCCTGGAGACGTCTGTGAAAGCTATGAGGCGGTTTACAACATGCTAGCAGAACTGGATGAGGCATATCACGCTTAAATCTGTAGATTCAAATGAGAAAGTAGGTAGTAAAGTTTGCAGCGATTTATACTAAGTAAGAAAAACCAAATAACATTAATCGGTGGGATTTTAATTATAATTGGATTTGCCAGTGAACTCATTTATAAAAATGAGATTATAGCCCTTTGGTCTTTGGCTATTGCCTCGGTTCTAGGACTTGCTCCCATAGCAATCCAGGCCTATCAAGCCCTTAAGGTGAAAGTAGTCAGTATAGAGGTGCTCGTTACCATAGCCGTAGTCGGTGCATTTTTAATACGAAACCTTGAAGAGTCGGCTATTGTAACCTTTCTTTTCTTATTCGGCGCCTATCTTGAGCAGCGCACTCTGAACAAAACCCGCTCAGCCATTAAAGAATTAACGGAAATGGCACCGGAGAGCGCTTTGAAGCTTATGGAGAATGGCGAATTTGAAGAGGTAGAAGTCGATGAAGTGGATGTGGGTGACGTGTTGCTTGTAAAGACCGGTGCAAAGATCCCCGTTGACGGCACTGTACTCACCGGCGAAGGCTATATTAATGAAGCAAGTATCACCGGCGAGTCCCTTCCTTTAAGCAAAGAAAAAGGCTTGGGGGTATATGCAGGAACAATTTTAGAAAATGGAACCCTGCAAATTGTTGCTGAGCGTGTGGGAGAAGATACAACCTTTGGTAAAATTATTGAACTGGTTGAAGAAGCCCAGGACTCAAAATCAGAAGCAGAACGATTCATAAATAAGTTTTCTAAATATTATACTCCGGCAGTTCTGGTTCTAGCCATTGTTGTATGGCTGTTTTCTAGGGACATTGAACTGGCCATTACCATACTAGTTCTAGGATGCCCTGGCGCTCTTGTTATTGGCGTACCGGTTTCAAATGTAGCGGGTATTGGAAATGGCGCCCAGCATGGGGTACTGTTAAAGGGCAGTGAAGTGATTCATGACTTTAGCAGGGTAGACACCATGGTCTTTGACAAGACCGGTACACTCACCATAGGAAATCCCAAGGTTGCCGATAAAAGAATGTATGGTGGTAACACCGATGAGGTACTGGCCTATCTGGTTAGCGTTGAAAAAGAATCGGACCATCCCTTAGCTAAAGCCGTCATAGAATATATTGGTGAGACAAAAACCTATATAGTTGAGAAAACCGATGTTGTAAAAGGTGGGGGAATTGTAGCTTATGTAGAGGGTCATAGAGTCGCCGTGGGCAATGTCGCACTGATGGAAGAAGAACAGGTCCATTTAAATGAGCAGGCTCACGAAGATATTAAGAAACTTGAAGCAAATGGAAACTCCCTAGTTCTGACATCGGTGGATGGGGAACTAAAGGTCTTGATGGGGATTCGTGATAGGGTTCGGCCCGGTGTAAAGGAAGATCTTCAAAAACTGAAAAAGCTAGGCGTTAAAAACCTAGTGGTTCTTTCCGGGGACAATCAAGGTACCGTGGATCTAGTAGCCAGTGAGCTGGGACTTACCGAGGCCCACGGTCATATGCTACCGGAGAATAAAGCTGCCTATGTTGAAGATTTAATCGCCAAGGGTCAAGTTGTTGCCTTTATCGGCGATGGAGTGAATGACAGTCCTTCCCTGGCCATAGCGCAAATCGGCATTGCCATGGGCAGTGGCACCGATGTTGCCATCGAGACCTCCGATGTTGTTTTAATGAACTCCGATTTTAGTCGTTTGCCCCATGCACTGGGATTAACAAAGGCGACGGCAAATAATATGCGCCAAAATATTTTTATTGCCGTGGGAGTTGTATTGTTCCTGCTGGCCAGTGTATTCTTTAGTGAATGGATGAACATGTCCATCGGTATGTTGGTCCATGAAGGAAGTATACTGGTGGTCATTTTAAATGGTATGAGACTACTTCGCTATAAATTAAAGTACTAATAAATGAAACCAGATTCATATCGACTTAGAATTAAAGGAGAGTAAAAATGAAAAAAGCAACAATCCAGTTGGAATCCTTAGCCTGCCCTTCCTGCGTGCTAAAAATTGAAAACGCCATGAAATCTTTAAAGGGTGTAGATAAAGAAAGTGTAAAGGTACTTTTTAACTCAAGCAAAGCAAAGTTTGACTTTGACGAAGAAGAAGTGTCTTTAAAAGAAGCCGAGGATGCCATTACCGCCCTGGGATACGAAGTGAAAAAGGCCCAGGCGAAAGATAAATAAATAATAGATTATCCAAAAAGCTTTGGGTAATCACAATGCACAGGCTATCCTGAATGAAATCTCCCGGATACCCTGTGCTTTTTTTAGATAGAAGGGGGGACGTAAGAAAATACAATATAATTTATATCTTGGGGTATCTACTTGTGTAAAGGAGGTTTGAATGAAAACATTTGAAAAGTTTGAGATTAAGGATTTAATTCTTAAAAATAGAATCGTTATGCCCCCAATGTGTATGTATTCTTCGGATAATAGTGGATTTGTAAAGGATTTTCATAAAATCCATTACGCAACAAGGGCCCTAGGCGGGGCTGGCCTTATCATCCTAGAAGCGACAGCTGTGATTGCCAACGGTAGAATTTCCAACAGAGATTTGGGCATTTGGGATGATGGGCATGTTGAGGGACTAAAATCCGTTGTAGACAGGATTCATGAGTTTGATTCTAAAGCCGGTATACAGCTGGCCCATGCCGGTAGAAAAAGCGATAGTGGAGATGATTATATAGTAGCGCCGTCGCCCATTGCCCACAGTGATAGATACGAGGTCCCAGTAGAACTTGAATCTTCGGATATAAAGGATTTGGTAGGTAAATTTAAAGAGGGCTCTAGAAGAGCCTTGGCCGCAGGTTTTGACGCTATAGAAATCCATGCAGCCCATGGCTATTTAATCCATCAGTTTTTGTCGCCTATCACAAATAAAAGAGTGGATCAATATGGCGGTAGTCTAGAAAATAGGACCAGATTTTTAAAAGAAATCCTTGGAGCAATAAAGGAAGTTTGGCCAAAGGAGAAACCAATCTTTGTAAGGTTTTCTGCCACGGATTACAAAGAAGGTGGTATAGATGAAAATGAGATCCTCGCTATAATAAATGAGGTAAAGGAATACTTTGACGTGGCTCATATAAGTACCGGTGGCCTTTTAGATGTACCGATGAAGGTATTTCCAGGCTATCAATTGTCCTATGCAGAGAGTATAAAGAGCAAATGTGGCATTCCGACGGTGGCCGTAGGGCTTATAGAAAACTTCAATCAGATAGAAGAGGCCCTTTCCAATAACAGAGCCGACCTGGTTGCCCTAGGGAGGCAACTCCTTCGTGATCCCTATACACCACTTCGAATGGCCTATGAACAGGATATGGATGTAGAGTTTCCTATACAATATGAAAGGGCCTTTAGGTAGAAAATAGACATGCCATTTACAATACGCCTAGATGGTAAAGATTTACAAAGTCTTTACCATCTAGGTGTTTTATGCATTATGGGAGCAATGCTCCACTGTCCTTAGGAAATTGTTTGGTTTTAATTCTGGCCATAGACTCTGCCAAGGGGTATCCTTTGGAATCAAAGTAAGATCCCGATAGTTTTGTATGGCTTATTTAGCCTATAAATAGGGTCATAAATCAAAAGACTATTTAATAAAGGCGAAAATAGGGATAAAATTAAATCCTAATGATAATTTTTCTATCTTATTTGTGGGTTTCATAGGCCTATCTAGGTACAACCATAGTAGAAGGGCCGAGGCCATTAGGTTGATAGAAGATTGGGCCAAGGGCCCTTTCAAGCTTGAAACAAACCAAGGAGGCGGTGGAGTGGCGTTAAAGTCATTACTCTACTATTGCTTATAAAATAAAGAAATGGTAAAAGAAATATTAATGGAAATTAATGATTTATAGAAAGTATTGGCCATTATGGTATAATATCTATAACTATATAACCTTAAATCATAAGTATGAAAATTTGAGTGGTCTCTTTACTCTAGGGTATTAATATATAAGTGTATAAATGTCATATGTTGATATTTTTCTAACAAAAAGGAGGACATGTACATGAAGAAATTTCTTGTAGCCTTAATGATTCTAGCCTTAACACTAAGCCTTATAGCTTGTGCACCAAAGGCCGATGAGCCCGAGGCACCCGTTACCGAAGCACCTGCAGAAGAACCCGTTGAAGAACCAGTAGAAGAACCCACTGAAGAACCAGTAGAAGAACCCGCTGAAGAAAAAACCATTATAAATTTTGCTGTTCAAGCAGATTCAACCCCTGCACTGGATAAGCTTATTGAAGAATTTAATAATAAAAGTGAAAAATACCAAGTCAAAGCAACGATTATGACCAATGACTCCGGTCAAATGCATGATCAATTGCTCAATTCCCTCTCCTCAAAAAGTGGTGAATACGATGTTATCTCCATGGACGTAGTATGGGCTGGAGAATTTGCATCGGCAGGTTATCTGCAAACCATCGACAAGTTATTAATGGACAAGGGATGGAAGCCTACGGATTTCAATGCAGGCTCTATGGATTCCGGGAAATACAAAGGTAAGAACTATGTTTTACCCTACTTCCCCGACCTTGGTTTTATCTACTTTAGAAGCGATATTGTTTCTGAAGAAGATGCCCAGATATTAAAGTCTGGAGATTATACCTTTGACGATTTTATTGCTATGGGAGAAAAGTATATGGGTCAAGATGGAACCAAATACGCCTATGCCTATCAATCAAAGCAATACGAAGGCCTAACCTGTAATATTAATGAATTTAGTTCCAACTGGACCGACATAGAGGGCGGACTAAACTATATGAAAGAAATGATGGATAAAGGGCTAACTCCTGAAGATATATTGAATTATACCGAAGGGGAAACAGCCAACGCTCTATTAAATGGTGAAACGGTCTTTGCTAGAAACTGGCCCTATGTAAATGGTATGCTGCAAACCGGCGAGCATGATATAAAGATTGATCAAATCGACTACGCACCCCTTCCTGGTGGAGGAACAGTAGGTGGTTGGATATTGGGTATTAATGCCAATTCTAAAAATAGTGAAGGGGCAGAAGAATTTTTGAGCTTTATATCAGGCCCCGAAGGACAGAAAATCAATGCTATGGAGGGCAGTTATTTACCAGGTTATAACGCTTTACTAGAGGACAAAGCCCTATTGGATTTCAATAAACTTCTTAGCAATGAAGGTTTCCAAAATGCATTGGCAGGAACAATTTCTAGACCCGTAGTTCCAAATTATTCTGAAGTAAGTGATAAAATTCAAATCAATACCCATGAATTTCTATCGGGCAATGGCTCTTTAGAAGACGCCGTTAAAGGAATCGAAGAAGCTCTTGGAGAATAGTATTTAAAACAATAGGCTCACAAATATTAGCTTTGACTTAATTGTCAAAGCTAATGTTTTAATAGGAGGTAAAAGTGAAATTCTCCAAGTGGATTGATAAACGAGCTGGATATATTTTAATCATTCCGGCTGTAATTTTTATAATTTTATTCTCTATTGCTCCTATAGTAGGTTCTCTTCGCTATGCATTTTTTGACATGCAATTAAACGATCAATCAAAAAACGATATGTACTTAAGTTCCAATGTGAATTTGGCTTTAAACCAAGAAACCATAGATTACTTAAGATATTATCTAGACATAGATTTGGACTCAGTTGAAAAAGAAATAACAATAGATAAAATAGCAGAAATAAAGCTAGATATCGATGATTTGGAAAAATATATAGCCAATGAAATAGCAACATCGGATTTAAAGGCCATAGTTAAAGTAAATCAAAAAGATCAAGAAATTCTTGTAGGAAAACAGCAATATATTCTTCGAAGCTTGGAAGAATTGTATTCTATTGATGATGAATTTTATTCTCCTGAAGATACCTTGGCCGTGGCATCGGAATTTGAAACCACCATTATCAAATCAAATTTTGTTGGTGCCAATAACTTTGTAAAGGTAATAGCCGATAAAAGAGTAAGGTCTACTCTTAAATTCACCTTGGTATTTACCTTTATTTCAGTATTTTTCGAACTCATTCTGGGTCTATTCTTAGCTCTTATAATGAACCGCTCCTTTAAAGGCAGATCCCTAGTAAGAACCTTTTCTTTGATTCCCTGGGCTATACCCACCTCGGTGGCAGCTCTTATGTGGAGCTATTTATACAATGGTTCTAGCGGAATTATATCGAAGATATTCTCAACTTTAGGTTTGATTGCTTCACCGGCGGCTATGCTTAACTCTTCATCCAATGCCCTTTGGGCCATCATACTTTCCGATGTGTGGAAAACCACACCCTATATGGCACTTCTTTTATTGGGAGGTTTGCAGGTTATCCCCAACAGCCTATATGAGTCATCTTCACTGGATGGGGCGACGAAATTCCAGCAGTTTAGATTTATAACCCTTCCCCTTCTTAAACCATCCATATTTGTGGCGCTGCTATTTAGGACTTTAGATGCTTTTAGAGTCTTCGATTTAATCTATGTATTGACCGGAGGCGGGCCAGGCGGAACTACGGAATCCCTTTCGGTCTATGCTTATAAAGTGATGTTTTCCCAGACCCGCTTTGGTTATGGCTCGGCCATGGTTTTAGTAATGGCTTTAATAGTTGGAATAATAGCTTTTGTGTATATTAAAGCCCTGGGAGTGGATCTTATCGGAGAGGATAGTAGGTGAAAAAATGAAAAAAGCCATCAAAACGAGCACCCTATTAAAAATAATCATAATTCTATACCTATTTATAATCCTATTCCCCTTTTTATGGGTGAGTTTAACATCCTTTAGACCGGAATCAGATATTTGGAGCTCCAATGCTTTAAATTTAAAAGGGATGAGATTTACCGATGATAACTATGCAAAATTATTTAAAACGACGATATTCAATTCTTTGAAGAATTCCCTTATCATATCATCGATTACAACGGTTTATGTAACCTTAATAGCTTCCCTAGCGGCCTACTCTATAGCCAGGCTTAAGTTCAAATTTAAGAAATTACTAACCGTAGTAATCTTAGCAACTTCCATGTTTCCACAGATGATAGTGGTGGGGCCTATCTATAGAATCTTCGTGAATCTGGGATGGACCAACAGCTACTATATCTCTCTTCCCTACTCCATGCTCACTCTACCGGTGGCAGTATTTATTTTGATAACCCATTTTTCACAAATTCCTAGGGAGATGGAAGAGTCGGCCATAATGGACGGTTCATCAAAGATCAATACATTTTTTAAAATCATATTGCCTCTGGCAGCCCCCGGGATATTCACATCGGCCATTATGACCTTTATAGGGGCCTGGAATGAATTTCTTTTATCCTTAACCCTAAATACCGATGAGATGTGGAGAACGGCAACGGTTAGCATTTCTTTTTTAAGGGGACAGTTTGAGATATTTTGGGGACAGGTGACGGCTGCGACGGTAATAGTGACGATTCCTACCCTGATTATAGTTATTTTATTTCAAAAACAAATTGTATCGGGAATTACATCCGGTGCCCTTAAGGAGTGATAGAATGAGTGCTTTTATAGAAGTTGGGTTAAATATAGATAGGCTCCCTCTCCTTGAGACTCTGATGTCTATTGGCAATGGTTATATAGGTGTAAGGGGTTATCTTGAAGAATTTGACTACCCCGGTAGTGTCCGAGGCAATTATATAAATGGTATATACGAGCGAATACCTATGAAACACGCGGAGTGGGCCCATGGCTTTCCCTCTGAGTCCGACAGGATGCCCAACCTAATAGACTTATTTCATATTTCGATATTTTTAGACGATGAAAAGCTTGTTATCCATGGACCCATTGAGGATTTTAAAAGGGAGTTAAACTTCAAAGAAGGAATTCTCCGTCGCAGTTATAAATATCAAGTAAAAAACGGGAAAAAGGCAGAGATTCATTTTGAATCCCTGGTATCATTTTCAAATATTCAACTTAGAAACTGGAGCTTGAAGGTTTTTTATGACGGCGATATAAAGGTAGTAAATAATGTCAGCTTTACTATTTTAAATACAGTAGGCAAAGATGATCCCAGAAAGGCTCCTACAGATATTAGATTGGTTAAGGTAGTGGACTCCGGCTATCTCTCCAATCGGGGGACAATATCCCTTGAAACCATAAATTCTGATATAAATATAGATATAGAATTTATCGATGATGGGTACTTTGACTCCTATTCAAGGGTCGATGAGGATTCTTTGAATATTTATTTTAGTTCTGAGGGGGAGATTGAGGTAAACCGAAGGGTCAAATACACCGATTCGATAAGAAATAATAAAACCGAGTTTCTTTCTAAAGAACTCCTGTATAAAGATCAGATAAAGTATTTAGAGGATTACGATAATCGCTGCAGTATAGATTTTTTAGATAATAAAGAACTTGACGATACTATGGAATTTATGCGCTTTCATATCTTGCAAGCCACTGGCCGGGATAAATATAGCAATATTGCAGCCAAGGGCCTTTCGGGAGAAGGCTATGAAGGCCACTATTTTTGGGACACGGAAATATTTCTTTTTCCTGTTTGGCTGATGTGGGATAAACAAAGGGCAGAAAATCTACTTCTATTTAGATATGGACTCCTAGACATTGCTAGGGCCAGGGCAAGGGAAATGGGAAATAGAAAAGGAGCCTGTTTTTCTTGGAGAACCATATCTGGAATAGAATCCTCGGGATATTTTCCCGCAGGCTCGGCCCAGTACCATATCAACTTTGATATAGCCTATACTTTTATTCAGTGGTGGCTTGTAAACAAAGACATGGATTTTCTGGTAAATTATTCAATGGAGTTACTTCTTGAGACCGCCAGGACTGCTCTTGAAATTGGCTCCCTTGAAAAGGATGGATTTCATATTCATACGGTTACGGGCCCCGACGAATACACAGCCCTTGTATCAGATAATTATTATACAAACAAAATGGCTCAACACAATTTAAGATGGGCTGTAAAGCTTTGGAATAGGCTTGAAAAAGAAAGACATGATGACTGGCTAAAGTTAAAAGAAAAACTGAATATAGAGGAAGTTGAAATTGAAAAGATGACAGATGCGGCAGCAAATATGGTATTTATTTATGATGAGAAAACCGGAATAATGGCCCAGGATTCGAGCTTTTTAACCAAGGCCAAATGGCCCCAAGAAAATAACTTAAGGCCTCTGCTATTATACTACCATCCTTTAAATATCTACAGGCATCAAATTATCAAACAGGCCGATACAGTGTTGGCACAATATCTTTTGGGTGAGCTCAGTGATGAGAGTAGGCGTAGAAGCTTTTATTACTACGAAGAAATCAATACCCATGATTCTTCTTTATCCAAATCAATTAGTGGCCTAATGGCCTCTAGATTAAAAGATGAAAAACTATCCTATGAGTACTTTATGGATTCTGTCTACCTTGATTTAAAGGATTTGCACCATAATACCACCGATGGGCTTCATATGGCCAATATAGGAGGATCCCTCCTATCAGTAATAAAGGGATTTGGTGGTCTGGAGATTAAAGAAGATGGTCTTCATATCAATCCATTTTTGCCAAAAAAACTAGGTAGAATAAAATTTAGATTTACTTGGAGAAAGACTCTTCTGGAGATTTTACTTGAGGAAGAAGAAATTGATATAAAGAAAATAAGCGGTCCGAATACAGAAATTATGCTTAGAGGTAAAAGGGTCAATATAGGTCAAAAAGCTGTGCTATTTGATTTAGATGGTGTTTTAACGGCCACCTCGGATAATCATTTCGAAGCCTGGAAAAAAATGATAAAAGAATTGGGCTTTGATTTGCCCGAAGAGTTCCGCCATAGATTGCGGGGCATATCTAGGGCTGAGTCCATAGATCTTATTTTTAAGTACTTTGGAATTGAATGTCCACCGGAAGAAAAGACGGAACTCACCCATAGAAAAAACAAATACTATAAAGAATCTATATCTCATTTTACCCGGGATAATCTTTATCCCGGGGTAGTTGAGCTCCTGGATGAATTGAAAAAAAAGAAGGTAAAAATCGGATTGGTTTCTGCCAGTGAAAATGCCAAGGCACTAATCAAAAGCATGAAGATCGAAGAGTATTTCGACGGAGTGGTTGATCCTCGCAAAGTAGAAAGAGGAAAGCCCTACCCAGATCCCTTTCTAGCGGCAGCGGAAATCTTGGAGGTATTTCCAAGATACTCTTTGGGAGTGGAGGATGCCCGGGCCGGTATAGAAAGTATAAAGGCAGCGGGAATGCAATCCCTAGGAATCGGTTTTGATGATTTAAGGGGGGCCGATTTTGCATACGAAACAATTGATGAAGCAGCTGATTTTATAATGAATTGGGTGGAGGAAGATTATGGCAGAGATTAAATTAAAAGACTTGACTAAGGTATATGGCAATGGATTTAAAGCCGTTAAATCCATAAATCTAGATATAAAAGACCAAGAGTTCATGGTTCTGGTTGGACCTTCAGGTTGTGGGAAATCGACGGTCCTTCGAATGATTGCCGGTCTGGAAGAAATCACATCGGGGGAATTGTATATTGGGGGAGAGTTAATGAACGACGTCGACCCCAGGGACCGAAATATTGCCATGGTCTTTCAAAATTACGCCCTTTACCCTCATATGAGCGTCTATGAGAATATGGCCTTTGGATTAAAACTTCAAAAAGTCGATAAAAATGAAATCAAACAAAGAATTCATGATGCGGCTAAAGCACTGGATATTGAAACTCAACTAGAGAAAAAACCTAAGCTCCTTTCTGGAGGTCAAAGACAAAGGGTAGCCCTGGGAAGGGCCATTGTTAGAAAGCCTCGAGTCTTTTTGATGGATGAACCACTATCAAATTTGGATGCAAAACTAAGAGTCCAGATGAGGGCAGAGCTTATCAGACTACACGATGAATTAAAGACTACCTTTGTCTACGTTACCCATGATCAGACCGAAGCCATGACCATGGGAACAAGAATATGCGTTTTAAAAGATGGAGAAATTAAACAAGTTGCAAGCCCCGCGCAAATATACAATAAACCTGATAATTTATTTGTAGCAGGATTTATTGGTTCTCCTCAAATGAATTTTTATAGAGGGAACCTTATAAAGGAAGGGGATACATACTTTTTATTGGGAGAAAATGGAGTGCATGGAAAATTTAAGTTCCCCGTGGAAAAAGTTGCTGCCCAAATGCTCAATCCATACTTAGATAAGCAAATCATCCTTGGGGCTAGACCCGAGCATATGATTTTGACTCAAGGTGAAGGACTAAGGGCTGAGGTAATGGTTACCGAACTGCTGGGAAGCGAGATTCATATTCATGCCTATGTTCAAAATGAAATTCATACTGTAAAAATAGAAGCGCCCACCAGTATAAAGGCAGGAGATATAATTACACTGCTACCGGAATCGAATCATATACACCTATTTGATCCCGACTCAGAGCTTTCGATAGTATAATTTTAGGCTATGATATTTGGTTTATCCTGCCAGGGTTGTTATTATATCAAGAAGTTCAGCTAGGAGGATTGAGAACTTACAAAGGCTCTTCTTTACCCAATTTGTAGAAGACCCTAAAAATGGTATAATAAGATTCAGAGAAGAACTCTTACTAAGGATTAAGCAAGGAGTGCGAATAGTGGCTAAAAATAGAGATATTGAAGTGTATGATATCGTAAATTCTCTCGAATCCGGAGTGCTGATCATTGATGAGAATTCAGATTTTATATTTATGAATAATAAAGGATATAAAATACTCGAAATAGACTCCAAAGAGGATTTAATGGATCAACTTCCCGGACTTCTATATCAATTTAGAATAAAGGATTTCAAATCAGAAGCTAGGAAGAACTCAAGAGATAAAGTTACAA
>JAAYGQ010000057.1 GCA_012727635.1 Tissierellia bacterium
ATTGACACTGCCGCCATAGAGAATCGATGTCTGCTGAGCAACTTCAAAACCAAAAAGTTCCTCAATCTGACGTCTAATATATTGATTCATTTCCTGGGCATCCTCAGAGGATGCCGTCTTACCGGTACCAATAGCCCAAACGGGTTCATAGGCAATGTGAATGTCTTCCATATTTTCCCTTGTAAGACCTTTAAGGGCGGCTAAAATCTGTTCCTTCACCACCTCCTGGGCCTTACCTGCTTCTCGCTGCTGGAGTTGTTCACCAACACACAAAATCACTTCTAAACCGTGCTCCAATGCTTTTCTAACTTTTTGTGCAACGATCTGATCGGTCTCATTATAATAACTTCTCCGCTCGGAGTGGCCCACCAGAGTAATCCCAACCCCAATTTCTTTAATCATAGAAGCAGCAATTTCACCGGTAAAGGCTCCTTGCTCTTCCTGGTGGATATTCTGAGAAGCCAACTCCACACCCCGTGGAAGCTCTTTTTGCATGCTCTGTAAAGAAACATAGGGTGGACAGAGAACAATACGCTGATTATTTTTGGGTTCAAACTTAAAAGAATGAAGAAAAGCTAGAGCCTCACTGGGTCCGTGGTTCATCTTCCAGTTCCCTGCAAGAATTTGTTTTCTCATTTCTCCTCCAGTATAGCAATCCCAGGGAGCTCTTTTCCTTCTAAAAGTTCGAGACTAGCTCCCCCTCCGGTGGAAATATGGCTCATCTTTTCATCAAAGCCCATTTCAGTGACGGCAGCGGCGCTATCACCGCCTCCTATAATCGTAATCCCTTGATTTTCTGCCATAGCCTCGGCGATTGCTCTTGTCCCTGCCTCAAAGTTTTTCATTTCAAATACACCCAAAGGACCGTTCCAGAGAATGGTCTTGGCTCTTTTTATCACTTCCGTAAAGGCTTCAATACTACGTGGTCCGATATCAAGGCCCATGGTGCCTGGCGCAATATCTCTTCCCTTTGTAAAAACCGGAACAACATCTTCATAGGCCGGTGCCGTAGCAAAATCCAGTGGAAGATGAAAGGGAATCCTTTTTTCTTCTGCAAGGCTTAACATTTTCTTAGCAAAGTCCACTTGATCCTCCTCTACCAGAGAATCCCCAATACTATGGCCCATCGCCCTCATAAAGGTATAAGCCATGGCTCCGCCTACAATAATTTCATCTACTTTCTCGAGAAGGTTTTCAATCACTTTAATTTTATCCGATACCTTAGCCCCTCCCAATATAGCCAAAAAAGGTCTCTGGGGATTTTCTAAGGCATCATAAAAATATTTAAGTTCTTTCTCAATGAGAAATCCTGATACCTTCCTAGGAAGGAGCTCTGCCACGCCATAATTGGAGCTATGGGCTCGGTGGGCTGTACCAAAGGCGTCATCGACAAAAATATCGGCTAAAGAAGCGAACTTCTCAGCAAGAACTGGGTCATTTTTGGTCTCTCCTGCGTCATATCGAGTATTTTCAAGCAGGAGAACCTGCCCTTCTTCCATAGCGCCAACCATTTCTCTTATTTTATCATCGACAACTTCTTTGCTACTATGAAATAAAACCGGCGCTTCTAGGAGCTCACTTAGGCGTTTGGCAACAGGTTCAAGACTCAGCTGTGGGTCGGCCCCTTTGGGTTTTCCAAGATGTGAGGCCAAAACAAGTTTCGCTCCCTGTTCTCTTAAATATTCAATCGTAGGCAGAGATGAAATCACTCTTCTCTCGTCGCGGATCATACCATCTTTTAGGGGTACATTAAAATCCACTCGAAGAAAAACTGTTTTACCTTTAACATCGATATCACGAATTGTCTTTTTCATATTTACTCCTTAAAAATCCCGACCGAAGTCGGGATCTTGCTATTTTGATTTTTCGACCATATAGTCGCAAAGGTCAACCACGCGCTCAGCATAACCCCATTCGTTGTCATACCATGCAATGACTTTTACCATCTTTTCACCCAAAACATCTGTGGAAAGGGCATCTACAATAGAAGAACGCTTATCACCCTTATAGTCAGTTGAAACCAGCGGCTCTTCGCTGTAGCCAAGAATCCCCTTCATTTCACCCTGGCTGGCGATTTTTAAAGCTTCATTGACAGCCTCTATGGTAACAGGTTTTTTTGTGGTAACAACTAAATCCACAACAGAAACAGTGGGGGTTGGCACTCTCATACTCATTCCAGAAAACTTGCCTTTTAGCTGGGGAAGTACAAGGGATACGGCCTGGGCAGCTCCGGTTGTTGTAGGAATCATGTTTAGTGCTGCGGCCCGTGCTCTCCGGGGGTCAGAGTGTTTACTGTCCACCAGGACCTGATCGTTGGTATAGGCATGAATGGTGGTCATCATACCCATTTCAATACCAAATTCTCTATCTAATATTTTGGCTACCGGCGCTAAGCAGTTGGTTGTACAAGAAGCGTTGGAGATGATATGGTGATTTTTATGATCATAATCATCCTCATTCACTCCCATTACAATTGTGATGTCATCTCCCTTTGCTGGAGCTGTAATCAAAATTTTCTTTGCTCCTTGGTCCAGATGAATCTGTGCTGTTTCTCTTGTACGATAGCGCCCGGTACTGTCAATTACTATATCAATATCGTTTTCCTTCCATGGAAGATTGGCTTCATCTCTTTGATTGCGCACTTCAATTTTTTCCCCATTGACATAAACACAGTCTTCTCCTTTTTCCACTGTGCCGGGGAAGACTCCATAGACTGAGTCATACTTTAAAGAGGAATAGATCCGTTGTACGTCTCCTCCATTAATAAGGGCTAAGGCAAACTTTTTATCTTCATGCTGAGCCCAAATACGCACCACTGCTTGGCCGATACGACCAAAACCATTTATTGCAACATTTTTCATTTTTAAAATCCTTTCTATAATATATTAGTTTAAATTTTGTGTGTGAAAAACAAATTCCTTATCCCAAAAAGCTGTCCCTGTGTCTGCTCTATCCCCTGGGGAATAATTGCCTTTTTTGATTTCCATTGGAGTTAAATAATAATAAATTTCTTTTCCATAAAGAATCAAAAAACTATATCTTTTAATCCTACTAAAGATTGATACCCATTTTTATAACACTTATATGCATTATTTAAAATTTTTACGTAGGATGGAAGAGAGAATTCCTAGCTCTTCACGATACTTAGCGATGGTTCTACGAGCCAGGAAAATCCCTTGTTCTTCAACTTTTTTAGCCAAAGCATCATCACTGTAGGGTTTGGCTTTATTTTCATTTTCCACCAGATCTTCTATAATGCTCTTTACGTGTAGCGAGCTGACATTACGGCCTTGCTCTGTTCCAACAGCACTGGGGAAGAAATAGCTTAAGGGATAAAGCTGGTTCTCGAAAAGGAGGAATTTTCCGTTTATAGCCCGAGAAATCGTCGATTCATGACAATCTATTTGATCTGCAACATCAAGAAGGTTTAGGGGCACCATGCCCTTTTCTCCTATAGTAAAAAAATCTTTTTGAAACTCCATAATGCTATTCATAACATTTGTGATGGTTTTTCTACGCTGCATCAAAGCTTCTAAAAAGAGTTGAGCTCGCTTTTTTTTATCTGAAATATAGACCTTACTTTTATCGTCGAGCTCCTCAAGGCTTAAGTTCGAGTAATAGGGACTTACCATCACATCGGGATAAATCCGCTCGTTGAGGGATAGCTCAAGCTTATCTTGGTTCTTTTCGATGATCACATCGGCAATTTGGGCATTGACCCGGTCGCTTTTATGAAAAGCAAGTCCCGGCTTTGGATCCAAAGTTTGGATCCTACGAATAGCCTCTTCAATGGCATGCAAACTTATATCATACTTTTTTGCGAGTTTATCTAGGCGATGGGCTGCCACATCCTCTAAGTCTTCACTGACAATATCCAGAGCAACCGATGTATCGTATCCTAAATCCCGCAGCTGCAAAATGAGGCACTCGGTAAGATTTCGACTACCTACCCCCGCCGGCTTTAAATGTTGGAGAACCCAAAGAGCTTTTTCCATCTCTTCTTTATCATAGGAAGAAAAGAAAGCGTCCTTCAAATACTCCTCCAGCAGGTAACCTTTCCGATTGACGTATTCAATAAGCCGCTCCACCAGATTTCTCTCTCTAGAACTAAGTTCTAAAAAACTCACTTGTTCAAGCAGATATTGGGCAAGACTTGGACGATCTTCTAAGTCATCCCAGGGGGAATAGCTGCTTAAGTTCCTACGAGGAAGCGGGCTGTTTTCCCGTATCTCAAGTAGAGGATTTTCTAAAACCTCTTCTTCAATCCTCTCTTTTAACTCCAAGGAATTATCTTGGAGTATATCTAGACTTAATTTTAGGGCCGGTGTTAGAATAAGTTGTTGCTTTTGTTCCAACACCAAATTCATATCAAGTTGCATAGATTCTCCTAGCGTTTTGAGACATCATAGAGTTCTCCCGCTGCCTTTGGCCCCGCACTACGGCGGCTAAAAAGAAGAATAGCAATAATGGTGAGTATATATGGCAGTGCGTGGAAAATCTCCGCGGGAACTTTTGCTAATATAGGAATGTCTTTACTGAATATGGCAAAGATCTGAGAAAATCCAAAGAATACTCCGGCACCTAGAACGCCCCAGGCATTCCATCGACCGAAAATAAGGGCAGCCAAGGAAATAAAGCCCACTCCATGAATGCTTCCGGCAGTGAACTGAGTGGCCTGGGTAAGTACCATAATCCCTCCCGAGAGCCCAGCCAGTAAACCAGAAATCAAAACTCCGGTATAGCGCATTTTCCGTACGCTCACGCCAAGACTATCCACTGCGGAAGGATGCTCTCCACTGGCTCTGAGGCGTAGTCCAAATCGCGTTTTTCTAAGAATAAAAGCCGTGACGATTACAAGTAAAAGAGCCAGATAAAATGTATAATACATCCTCTTAAAGAAAAGATCTCCAATGATGGGAATTTTCGAGAAAAGAGGAACATTTGTCTTAACAAAGCCACGGCTAAAAGTTTGGGTTCTCTGCTGATTAAAAAATATTTGACAAAAATAAACGGAAATCCCTATGGCAAGCATGTTGAGGGCTGTGCCGCTAATAACCTGATTTGCCTGAAGGTCAATACTGACAAAGGCGTGAATAAGGCTATAGAGTCCCCCGGCTAAAGCACCCAATAAAATGGCGATCCATGGAGTCCATCCGCCCAGGGCTGCTTCATTAAGTGGAGTAAAGGTAGCAGCTACAAAGGCTCCGATTACCATAATTCCTTCCAGTGCAATATTGACAATACCACTGCGTTCACTATAGAGCCCCCCCAGGGCAGTGATAATGATTGGGGTAGCGTAGATAAGGGAGAGCGTTACGATTGAGCTAATGAGATTCATCTTTACTCCTCTTTCTTGCATCCATCCATTCGAAAACAAGGTCGATACCATTTTTCATAGCTACAAAAAGAATGATCAGAGCCGAGACTATAATAGCAATCTCCAAAGGGATGCCTGAAGCCTGCATTAGCGTCTGAGAGCTTTTTAAACCGCCAAATAGTAGTCCTCCAAAGAATATTCCAAAGGCCGTATTGCCGCCCAATAGAGCTACGGCTATCCCATCAAAACCGTAGTTTTCAAAAGTACCTATAACACGGCCGTAATCGAAGGTCCCCAGGGTGAGCATTGCACCGGCAAGCCCGGCAAAGGCCCCGGCTATTGCCATGGAATAGGCGATGCGACTTGAAACTTTAATCCCACCATATTCCGCAGCATCTTTATTAAACCCTACTGCCCGAAGTTCATAGCCAAAGGTTGTTTTCTCAATAATAAAGTGATAAACAAAAAGAGCTATAATAACAACAATAAAACCCCAGTGTAGGCGGGAATTTCCCGTAAGTTGTCTTAGAAATTTACTATGAAGAAGAGAGGTGGCCGCCAGCTTTACGGTTTTTTGATTGTCACTGCCGGGCAAAGCTTTGATAATAAAATTCCCCAAATAAAGCGCAGTGTAATTCATCATGATGGTTACAACCACCTCATGGACACCAAACTTTGCTTTAAAATAACCTGGGATCCATCCCCAAAGAGCGCCACATAATGCTGCTACAAATATGGCCAGAGGAAGGTGAATATAAAAAGGAAGTTTAAATAAAATACCCACGGCCACAGCACCAACGCTGCCCATAATTACCTGGCCCTCAGCACCTATGTTAAATAGACCCGTTCTAAAGGCAAAGCCCACAGAAAGCCCTGTCAGAATAATGGGCATTGCCATTTGGATAAATTCTCCTAAATAGCGAGCATTAAAAAAGCCTTCTTTTCCAATGGCTCTAAGATTCATTCCCGTCATTGTACGGATTAGCGACAGAAAAAAAGACAGAGGGCTTATCCCGGAAATCAGCATAACGACACTGGCCACCACGAAGGAAAGAAGTATTGCAATTAAACTTAGTGTGAGATGGCTCCTTTTTTTAAGCAAGAGTAACCTCCTTTGATCCGCTCATCATTAGCCCCAGTTCCTGAACCGTTGTCTCCTCGGGAAGTACGTCTCCTGTAATGCGACCTTGATAGATTACATTGATACGATCACTGACACTCATAATTTCATCCAATTCAAAGCTAACAAGGAGGACAGCTTTTCCTTGGTCTCTAAGCTCAACAAGACGTTTATGAACGTATTCTATAGCCCCGACATCAAGACCCCTTGAGGGCTGAGAAGCCACCATGACCAAAGGGTCAAGATCCACTTCTCTTCCTATTATAGCCTTTTGTTGATTGCCACCGCTCATGTTTCGCACAATGGTATCGATGCCCTCGGAGCTGCGCACATCAAATTCATCAATGATGCGCTTTCCTTTTTTCTTTATCTCTACCTCGTCTAGAAGCAGCCCATGACTAAGAGGTTCATTCTCATAGGTTTTAAGAACAATGTTTTCATCCAGCCTAAAATCCATTACAAGAGCCCGCCTTTGGCGGTCTTCGGGAATATAAGCGATTCCCTTGGTAATGCGCTCTCGAATACTGTCATTAATAATGGATTTGCCCTGAAGAATAATATCGCCCTTCTCCACTTTTCGAAGTCCCGTAACGGCTTCAACCAGTTCCTGTTGGCCATTTCCATCTACTCCAGCAATCCCAAGAATCTCACCTCGTCGAAGGTGAAGATTCAGTCCCTTGAGAGCATCCAGCTTACGCTGGTCCTTTACCCAGAGATCCTTTATCACCATCACATCTTCTCCGGGCTGAGCAGGGGCTTTGTCCACATCGAAATTTACTTCACGGCCTACCATCAACTCAGCAAGCTCACCTTCTGTAGTGTCTTTAACATTGACCGTGCCAATATATTTTCCCTGGCGCAAAACAGTCACGCGGTCAGCTGAAGCAATGATTTCTTTTAGCTTATGGGTTATGAGAATGACACTTTTGCCTTCAGCAGCAAAGTTTTTCATAATCCCAATCAGTTCATCAATTTCTTGCGGAGTTAAAACCGCTGTAGGCTCATCCAAAATAATAATTTCCGCTTTACGATAAAGAACCTTAAGAATTTCAACCCTCTGCTGCATCCCCACACTGATATCTTCTATTTTTGAATCTGGATCCACTCCCAAGCCATACTGAAGAGAAAGCTCTTTAACTTGTTTTCTCGCCTTATCATAGTCAATAAGTATCCCTCCGGGCTCATCACCTAGAATGATATTTTCCACTACGGTAAAATTATCAATAAGCTGGAAATGCTGATGAACCATACCAATACCCAGTTCGTAGGCTATATTAGGGGATTTTATATCTACCTTCTCCCCCCGCACAAAAATTTCACCTTCTTCAGGTTGATAAAAACCAAAAAGCACCGACATCAAAGTCGATTTACCGGCGCCATTTTCTCCAAGAAGTGCATGGATTTCGCCTTTTTTAAGCTGTAAAGTCACATTGGCATTGGCGATAATACCAGGAAAACGCTTGGTAATGTTTCGCATTTCGACTATAAACTGCTCCATTTGCCTCCCCTTTCATCTTAATTAAAGCAAGTATAGCATGTTTTAGCGTTTTTTTGTTAGCTACACCCATTGAATTGGTAATTTCCGAAATAAAAAAAAGAAAGTTTTCTACTGACTTTCTTTTTACAAATTAGCCTATAAAATTTCGGAAAACAAAAATGAAAATCAAGCTGCTAAGGGCAAGACTCAGCCAGGTTATCCCTCCTAAAAGAATGGGTTTAGCTCCCTGAGTAAGAAGGTCTTTAAAACGTATCTTTAGCCCGATTCCCACCAAGGCTGCAGTGATAAAGTACTTATAACTTAAACTAAATACCTTACCGGGGATTCCAATAAAGCTAAAAAAGCCCAGGCTGTTAAAAAGTGCCATAAGCATAAACCACAAAATGGCCCAGGGAAAAATCCTCTGCACTGTTTTTAAAAGACCATCCTGATCTTTTTCTCCACTTCCCAGCTGTCTAAAAGCAAAAAACAAGGAGGTGGGAATAAGAAGCATGATACGTGTCATTTTTACCGTGATGGGTTGAGTCGCTTCGATACCCATAAGAACATTGAATGTTTCCTGGGCCGCCGCCACACTGGAAGTATCATTGATGGCCGATCCTGCTAAAAACCCAAATTGATTGGCACTCATACCTAAAGCCTTAGCCAAATAGGGATAACCTAGAGCAGCTAGAACGTCAAAAAGAAAAATGGCCGTTAAAGCATAGGCAATTTCCTCTTCCTTGGCCTTAAAAATGGTGGCTAAGGTAGCGATGGCTGTTCCACCACAGATAGCTGTTCCTCCACCTACAAGCTTGGCAGTATTATCAGAAAGCCCTAATCTCCTTCCAAAATAGCTCGCTACAAGAAAGGCAAGGACTAGGTTGAGAAGAAGAAGGCCCAGGGCTTTCGAACCAAAGCCGAGGATTTGCGAGAAATGCAGGGTGCCTCCCGCCAGAATAATACCAAAATCTAGGAGTTTTTTTCCCACTGCCAGGGCCTGCTTTTTAAATTCTTCCTCCATATTCAGAGCATTAACAAGAAGCATACTCATAAGTAGGCCAATCATTGGGCCACCGATGATCTGTTGCTTTCCCCCTAGCCATAGAGCCCCCAGGGCAAGAGCCAGGCAGTAGATTAGTGCTGTGGTCTTTTTACTCATAGATTCTCCCATTTAATTATGGAAATTTATTTGTTCTTAGCGGATAAAAGAAAAACACTCCAACTGGCTTTACTCAAACTTACGAAATTCTTCCGTTTTTTCTTTCCCAGTATAGCATGATGTTGAAGATAAAAAACCCCTTAGTTTTGAAAACTAAGGGGCTTAATGGCTTAAATGAAATTATTTTATGCGAGAAGGAACTGGATCAACCATGATTTCGCCATTTCTAATTTTATTGGCGTATTCTTCGATTTTCTTTGTCCACTCTTCAGTAAGATTGGGATTAACAGCAGGAATACCTACACCGTTGGCCTTAAGGTCATAAATTCGGGTACCACCTTCGAATTTATCCTGGGCAACTAGTTTGCTTGTATCATAGGCTGCTTGGTATACGGCTTTGAGCATAGAGGTCAAAATAACGGATTTTCCATCGGCATAAACACCTTCGGAAAATTGATCTTTATCGACTCCAATTACCCAAACATCTTCACCGTTTTGTACACGGTCTTTGGCTTCTTTGATAACACCGTTTCCGGATCCGCCAGCTGCATGATAGATAACATAAACGCCAGCATCATACATTTTAGCGGCCAAAGTTTGTCCGTCTTCAGGCTTGTTAAAGTCACCAACATAATCGATAACCACTTTCATATTGGGATCTACTGCCAAAACACCTTGCTCAAAACCAGCCTCGAACTTTTGGATTGTGTCAAAGTCCATTCCACCAACAAAGCCCACGGTATCTTTACCGGCATCTTGTGCTTTAAGTGCTGCAGCAACGCCTACAAGATAGGAACCTTCATGCTCTGCAAAAAGCGCATTGAGTACATTGGGAGCTTCGACAACAGCATCAATAAATAGGATCTTTTGATCGGGAAAATCAGCTGCGATTTTAGCTATGGATTCTTCGAATAGAAAACCAGCAGCTACCATTAGATCTTTTTTATCTTCGCTAAATTGGGACAAGTTAGGAATATAATCTGCATCCGATGTACTCTGTAGAAATGAGATATTTCCTTCTGGAAGCTCAAATTTCTTGGCGTAGTACTTGATTCCTTCCCACGTTCCTTGGTTGAAGGATTTATCGTCGATACCGCCGGTATCGGTGACAAGTCCAATGGTGATCTCTTTTAGTGAAGCTTTGTCAACTTCATCGTTGTCTACAACAAGTGTTTCTTCCTCGGTAGCTTCAGGTGCTGCCGGCGCTTCTTTTTCTCCACAAGAAATCAGTGAGAAGCTAAGCAGTAAGACCAAAGCCAGTGCTAAAAATCTTTTCATTAAATACCTCCTGAAATCGTATCCTCAATGGGATAGGTTTTCTTTATTCCATGGGCATTATTACCCATTTAACAATGTTTCAATCCTTCAAGTAAAGTTCCTCTGTCGCCAGACTTCATAAAGCACTACTGCAGCTGCATTGGACAAATTAAGTGAGCGCAGTCCCTGTTTTTCGAGCATAGGAATACGTAACCGATGCTCTTTGTATCTTTCATGAAGCTGTGGTGGCAAACCAGCTGTTTCCTTACCAAAGAGAAGAAAAACTTCCTCCTCGTAGTGACACTCATAGACCGTTTTTTTGGCTTTAGTGGTGATCAGATAAAGGGGATGATCACCATAAATTTGTAAGAAGGCTTCCAAACTATCGTGAACTTCTATTTCTAGCTTGTCCCAATAATCAAGTCCGGCTCTCTTTAGTTGTTTTTCCTCTAAAGAAAAGCCCAAGGGCCGAATAAGATGGAGCTTTGCGCCACTTAGCGCACAGCTTCTTGCTATATTCCCAGTGTTTTGAGGGATTTCCGGTTCCACAAGAACAAGGTGTATCATAGCCTTTTTACTTTATCCCCGGAAACATAGAGAAGAATGGTCCCTGCATACAACACTTCCGTATGAAAGGCCGTATTAAACAATCCATCACAGCCCTGAGCTTCCAGCTTCATTTGTATTTTATCATAAAGCTTTTTATATTGCTTGGCCATCATGGCTTCGTATTCTTCAATATTATCCGTGCGAAAGCTTTTAGTTAATACGGCAAGGTCGCTCTGGATAGAACTGGTAAAAACCGCACTGTCAAAAAATAGTCCCATATGTTCATATAGCTCTGGGTCATAGGGGTTTTTAGTAAAAATCATTTATCCACTCCTATTCTAGGACAAAGAGAGAAAATACCACAGCTCTCACATTGAGGATTTCGAGCTTTGCAACAATAGCGTCCATGAAGAATCAACCGATGATGCATGACACTCCACAATTCTTTTGGCAGCTTTTTTTGCAACTGCATTTCTACTTTAAGCGGATCCTTTCCTTTGGCAAGGCCTAATCGATTGGAAACCCGTAGAACATGGGTATCCACTGCAATGGCTGGCTCACCAAAAGCGCAACTTAAAACCACATTGGCGGTTTTTCGACCGACACCGGGAAGTTCCATTAAAGCTTCACGGCTTGAAGGAACTTCCCCACCGTGCTTTTCTAATAAAAGGCCCGCCGTCAAATAGATGTTTTTTGCTTTTTGATTAAACATACCGCAGGAGCGTATCAATTCAGTAATGCCTTCAATGCCCAAATCCACCATGGCCTGGGGGTTCGGAGCTGCCTTGAAGAGATCCTTGGTAATTATATTTACCCGAATATCCGTACACTGTGCCGAAAGAATGACCGCGATTAAAAGCTCGAAGTTATTCTTGAAATTTAGCTCAGGACTTGCATCGGGATACACAAGAGCAAGACCCTCAACGATGGCCTCCACTTTTTTTGTCAATTTAGATAAGTCCCATCTCTTTGCCCACTTTTTCGAAAACCTCAACAGCTTGCTTCAAATTTTCTTTTGTATGCTCGGCTGTTATCATGCAACGTAGTCTTCCGGTTCCCATGGGTACCGTTGGAAATACAATGGAGCAAGCATAAACGCCATTTTTCAGAAGTTCTTTTGAAAAGGCTACTGCCTTGGCTTCATCGCCGATAATAACCGGAGTAATGGGTGTTTCGCTATGGCCTGTATTGAATCCCAGTTTACCCAGCTCTTCTTTAAAATAGCGAGCATTATCCCAAAGTCTATCGGTATACTCCGATGACTCCTCAAGCATGCCTACGGCTTCTATAAGAGCTGCCACAATGGCTGGAGGCAAACTTGTACTAAAGAGAATGGGACGACCACGGTGAGACAACCATTCTTTTGTTACTTTCTTACTGGCCACATAACCGCCCAGACATCCGAAACCTTTGGAGAGAGTACCAATAATAAAGTCGATACGGCCATGAAGGCCAAAATGATCCACTGTTCCTCTACCACACTCGCCAAGAACACCGGATCCGTGGGCATCGTCAACATAGGTTAAAGCGCCATATTGCTCAGCCAGTTCAACAATTTTTGGCAGTTTTGCTAGGTCGCCATCCATGCTAAAAACTCCATCGGTAATAATTAGGGTTACATTATATTTGCCCTGGTTTTCTTTCAAAATTCTCTCTAGGTCTTCCATATCGGAATGCTGATAGACAGCCTTATCGGCCCGGGAAAGACGAACGCCATCAATAATAGAGGCGTGATTTAATGAGTCAGAAATAATAAGATCTCCACGGTCGGTAATGGCTTGGATCGTACCGGAGTTGCAGTTAAAACCCGATTGATATACAGTAACTGCTTCTTCGTGCTTAAAATGGGCCAGGCGCCTTTCTAGCTCATCATGGATGTCCATATTTCCATTGATTGTACGAACGGCTCCAGGACCAACACCATATTTTTCAATAGCTGCCGTAGCGGCTTTTTTCAGCCTAGGATGATTGGCAAAACCTAGATAATTATTCGAAGATAGATTGATCACTTCGTTTCCATCAAGGTTGATAACTGGACCGTTGGCGCCGAGCATTTCCGGTAGCGTTCTGTAAACGCCCTGTTCTTTAAGTTCATCTACTTTGTCTTGAAGGTACTTTAGTTCATGGATGTTTCCCATCATTTTCTCCTTTTTAATCCAGTCGATATTTCGACAAATTCTATCTTTTCCTATCCAAGCAAAATCCCTATGGCCATATTGACCCTTAAAAGCTCTTTTACTTAGATTTGAAAATTCATTTTCATTAAATATAAAGTCGGCGTTTTTCTCCCCTACTCTATTATAAGGACATGCCCTCATGCAGATGTCACAGCCGTAAAAACAACCATTGAGTGGTGTGTAAGCGGCATTTTTCCACTGGGTAATATAGGAAAGGCATCCGTGGGCGTCGAAACTATTTTCCCCTATAACCTTCTGGGGGCAAGCTGTCATACATGCATTGCACTGGCCACAGTCTAGCTGTATTTCTTCGTCAGGCTCTACTAAAACGTCCAACAAAAGATATCCAATATTGTGGGAAGAACCAAACTCGGGATGAATGAGCAGTGTGTTTTTTCCAATAAAGCCCAGTCCGGCTCTTTTGGCAATTTCTTTATCCATCA
>JAAYGQ010000058.1 GCA_012727635.1 Tissierellia bacterium
ACCAAAACGTCTCTCATAAAGATTAACAAAGTAACCGAGTGCGACACTTTCCTAAAAGGTAAAAAACAGCGCTACCATTGCAAAGACTGTGGGCGCAGCTTTAACGCACCCACACCTCTTGTAGATCTAGGTTGTTTTATCTCAAAACCGGTAAAGCTAGCTATCCTTCTTAAAGAAAGAAACACTATCTCTCAAAAAGATATTGCCAAAGACTAGAGTGTTTCCCACCAGAGCGTCCACCGCATTCTTCATAAAAGGACTCTACAAATCAAAAGCTCCTATCAGTATTTACCTAGTTTTCTGGGGATTGATGAGTTTAAATCGGTGAGAAATACCGAGGGCGCTATGAGTTTCATCCTCTGCGACCTACTTCATAAAGAGCGAATCGACGTCCTAGAAGACCAGCGACTGCCTTCCCTCATCCGCTACTTCCACCGATACCCTTTAAAGGTAAGGGAGCGGGTAAAGGCAGTGGTAATAGATATGTAGGAGCCCTATAGGCAGCTGATAAAAGCTGTCTTTGCTAGGGCCCAAATCATCACCCATAAATTTCACATAGTCCAGCATCAAACCAGAGTGTTAAACAAAATTCGAATCCGAAGGTGTAAATAGCCACTATAAAATATTGCTCTTTCTCTTGGCCAGTTTTTTAGTGAATTATATTATTGTGGTATTCCCATAATAATTCTACTCGCATATACTTTTCTTAGAGTTCTATGGGAATAGTATGCAAAATATTCGTAATAAGGTATAATTGTAGTACTGGAATTAAAGTAATTAAACGCAATTAAATGATACATCAATCCTACTATAAACAGGGAGAAGTGATTATGAAATTCGCACAAATCCAGTGCCCAAATTGCGGTTCGAAAATAAAAAAACGAGCTAATGTCTTCTCGAATAACGTGTCCTTATTGTCATACGGAAGTTTACATAGATGACGATGCAGGTGCATTTGACAGAAAACTTCATTCCGTTACTAACGCCTTTGATAGGATAAATAAATCAACAAATGACACCAAATCTAAAAACCAAATTTCAAATTTGAAATGATTAGTTATTATGACTATCCAGTAATTGCTGATATAGGTGCTAATGTTCAGATTATAGCTAAAGTTGGAAACTCTGAAGATAAAACTGAATTATTCTATCTTCTTCCCATATCTATCAAATCAAAATAATCCAACAAGTGGTTTTGGCAAAAGAGAAGGGCAGGAAAACGTTTAATGGAAGATAACAATAGAATGAATCTAATAATAAAAGCAGCGACAGATTTGGAGTGCAGTTCTTGCATTCTAGGATTCGAACTTAGCGAAAATAAATATCAAAAATTTCCATTAACAGAAGTATCAACTCTGGGATCTACCTTTGACCCTCTAGTATCTGTTATTCAAAAGATCACAGGTACTGGTCCAGCCGGTGGAAAAAGTGGCATATACAGAGTAACAATCCCCGCAGGCCCAGGTATACATTTGGCCCGCTTTAAGGATAAACCTGGTTACTTAGGAACTGTCGTTAAAGATAAAAAAGGAGTTACTGGACAAGCGGTTTTAGAATCCGTCCCACTTGATCCAACAATGGTATTTATGGCAATGGCATTAAAGGGGATCGATGATAAGCTTGATACTATCCTAGAAATACAAAAAGATATCATGAATTTCTTAGAGCAGAAGGAAAAATCGAAACTTAGAGGCAATCTTAACGTCTTGACGGATGTCTTAAATAACTACAAATACAATTGGAACAATGAAAAATATAAAACCAACAAACATATCCAAGTACAGGAAATCAAGAGAGAATCTGAACAAAGCATTATATTTAACAGGGTACAAATAGAAAGTAGTATTAATAAGAAATCTTTTATGCATAGAGACAGAGATGTAAAAAATAAGCTCCAAAAAGTTCAGTCACAGTTCGAAGAATATCAGCTTGCTTTGTATTTATTTTCTTTCTCATCCTTCCTGGAAGTGATGTTACTTGAAAACTTCCAGTCGGCATACCTTAATAGTGCCACGCATAAAATAGAGGATTACTCTTTTCACTACCGAGAATTGTATACAAAAAGTTATGATCAGATTGAAGATTATTCAAAGTCTTCAGTACGTTCCAATGTGTTGAGCGGCTTAGCCACTGTCAATAAGTTTGTTGGGGAGGCTGCTGGAAAGGTTCCCGTTCTCAGTAAATCTAAGTTCGATGAAACGTTGATTGATGCTAGTACCTGGCTTGACACATCGAGTTCAAAAAAAACAGAACAAACTATGTCGCAGTTTCTTTATAACCGAATTAATGACGTTTCTCCCTTTGTAGATAATATAAACAATATTAACAGACTTTACAATCAACCCATGGAACTTCTTTTTGATCAAGAAAATATGTATATCGCTTTATCAGAATAATTGCTCTCTATAGCAGTTTTAGTAAAAAAATCGGAACACAAATATACCCATTGAAATTATAGAGAGAGAAAGCTCCCGAGGGGTAAATCGATGAAG
>JAAYGQ010000059.1 GCA_012727635.1 Tissierellia bacterium
AACATGGACAGGTTAAAGCTTGTCCCAAGAATCAGGCATCCAATATAAGCCATGGCTACTCCAAGTACTAGCCCGAAGAATCCTCCCAGTATCGACAGGAAAATGGATTCCAGTAAGAACTGCTCTTGAATGGTCTTGGGCTGGGCTCCCAGGGCTTTTCTAAGTCCGATTTCTGTTGTTCTTTCTGTTACAGATACCAGCATCATATTCATGATTCCAATCCCTCCCACAAAAAGCGAAATCGAAGCGATTCCCACAAGAAGCAAAGTCATCATACCGGTGAGTTCTTCCACTTTATCCAATATAATTTGCATATTGGTAATACTAAATCCATCACTGTTATAATTAAAAGCCCTATTTAACACAACTTCAATATCCGCTGTTGTTGTGTCTGAAAGCTCACCATTTTCCATAAAAACATCCATAGTATTTATATCTTTTACCCCTAATAAACTCATGGCCGTGGTATAGGGAATAATTACTGCTTTATCATTACTACCAAGGGAGTAACCGCTGGATTTTTGAAGGGTGCCTACCACCCTATAGCCCACTCCATTAATAATAATCTCTTTATCGATGGGGTTTTCCGTTGCAAAGTATTGCTTTACAATATCTTGCCCAATGACACAAACTCGGTTTTTCGCCTCAATATCAAGTAGGTTAATCTCTCTGCCGCTTTGCATTAAATCTTCGGTATTAAGAAAGTAATTTTGATTTCTCCCTTGAACGGAAATGTCTTCCATAACGTTTTTATTATAGACGATATTTGATTTGCCGTTTATACTGGGCGAAACCCCCTTAATATTATCAATCTGAGCAATGGTTTTCACATCGTTATCAGAAAGACCCTTCTTCAGGGGCGTTCCCATGGCTTGAATGGTAATCTTATTGGCCCCCATATCGGAAACCGTTGTTGTCACACTGTCGGTCACACCCTGTACGATGGTAATAAGGGTTATGATAGAAGCTACTCCAATTATAATCCCTAATATGGTTAAAAAGGAGCGCATTTTATTATTAATAATGTTTTGCCAAGACATAACAAAACTTTCTTTAATCATTGTATTTCACCTCAGTGAGCTCTCCATCCAATATATTTATCCTTGTACTGGCGTACTTGGCGATTTTCTCATCATGGGTGATCATAATGATGGTTTTGCCTTCTTTATTGAGTTCGGTAAAAAGTTGCATGATTTGTTCGCCGGTTTTTTGGTCCAGAGCTCCCGTTGGTTCATCGGCAAGTAGAATGGTTGGCTTTGTAACCATAGCCCTAGCGATGGCCACTCTTTGCTGCTCACCGCCGGAGAGCTGAGTGGGTCTAGAATTTACCTTTTCAGAAAGCCCTACACGCTCCAGCATTTCCTTTGCCTTTTCTTTTCGTAGTTTTGAGGGGATTTTGGCATAGATAAGGGGAAGCTCGACATTTTGAAGGGCGGACAATCGTTGTAAAAGTTGAAACTGCTGAAAAACAAATCCAATCTCTTTGTTTCTAATCTGAGCCAATTCAGATTCGTCTAAGTCGTCTACTTCTTGATTATTTAGGACATAGCTGCCCGAAGTTTGAACATCCAAGCAACCTATAATGTTCATAAGTGTTGTTTTACCCGAACCCGAGGGGCCAAGTATAGATACAAAATCTCCCTTATTGATTATAAGGTCTATATCCTTTAATACTATTTGATCTTCTTCCCCCATCTGATAGGTCTTTACGATATCTTTCATCTTCAAAATTTCCATAGCTACCCCCTATTGTCTTCCGCCAGGAGGAAATCCTCCCCCACCAAATCCTCCTGAAGTCGAAGAGTTTTCTGTTTTTTGGTACATAATGATTTGATCCACTGTAAGTCCCTCAATTATCTCTACATTTTTACCATCATTTACTCCGACCTTTATCACTTGCTCCAGCGGGCGGCCTTTATCACCTTTAACCAGAACGTACACTTGCTCTAGCTCATTAAACTGTAGGACACTCATTGGAATAATCAAAACTTCTTTAACGCTTTCGTTAAGAATCTTTGCTTCTGCACTCATTCCTACCTTTACCGCTGCATCTTCCTCTAAATCCAGCGTGGCTGTGAAGTATGCCACACCATTTTTATTTATTGCCGTATTTGAGATTTCAGATATTTTACCGGTAAGGGTTTTATCTAAAGCGTTAATGGTAACCAAAACCT
>JAAYGQ010000060.1 GCA_012727635.1 Tissierellia bacterium
AATTTCAGGCGGGATATCATTGAAAGTGGCTACGAGATGCTTTATGTTATCAATAGCCATAGGGAAGAAACAAAGGACCTGGCCGGGGCACTAAAACATCTCGATGGAATTGAAATGGTTTCGGGACTTAAGGTGACAGGTCTTGTTGTAAATAGTCATTTTTTAAGAGAAACAAAGGCCCAGGACATAATGGAAGGATATCAACTGGCAAAGAAGGTCCAAGAAGAAAGAGGACTTCCCATTCGATATATTAGTGGAATCGCCTCGGCGTTAAAAGATCTCCCCGAGGATCTTGAGGGGGAGAAACTGGAAATCGGCATGTATATGCGTGAAGCATGGATGTGAATAAAGGAGGAACAAGTGGCTAAAGGAAGGGTATTTTTTGATCAGGAACTCTGTAAGGGCTGCGGGCTCTGCGTACTGGTTTGCCCGGTTCAATGTCTGGCTCTAAACCGAAAAGAAATCAATTCTAAAGGGTACAATCCAGCCTATTGTAAAGAACCTGAAAAATGCATCGGTTGCGCCAATTGTGGGGTAATGTGCCCCGACAGCGTAATTACCGTAGAAAGATTCTAGGAGGAAAATGTGGCAAAAGTATTGATGAAGGGGAATGAGGCCATCGGTGCTGCGTCCATCGTAGCAGGATGCAAGTATTTCTTTGGTTATCCCATTACCCCACAAAGTGAACTCCCTGAGTATATGTCCCGGGAACTGCCTAAAATTGGCGGTGTCTTTTTGCAGGCAGAAAGTGAAGTAGCTGCCATAAATATGGTCTACGGTGCTGCGGGTAGCGGCGTCCGAGTGATGACCAGCTCATCTTCGCCGGGAATTGCCCTAAAGCAAGAAGGAATTACTTATATAGCCGGGGCAGAATTGCCCTGTGTCATCGTAAATGTTGTTCGAGGAGGCCCGGGACTGGGAAGTATTCAACCGGCCCAAAGCGATTATTTTCAAGCGACCCGCGGCGGCGGCAATGGAGACTACCGGCTCCTTGTATATGCTCCCAGTAATCTCCAAGAGCTGGTGGAGCTGATGCAACTGGCCTTTCATAAGGCCGATGTCTATAGAACACCGGTAATGGTTATGGCCGATGGCATGATTGGTCAAATGATGGAACCCGTAGAACTGACGCCCCTGAGCTTTGACGAGGAACTCCCGGAAAAAGATTGGGCGACTACCGGCACCCAGGGAAAGAGAAAACCCAATATAATCAACTCTCTTTATTTGGCCGCTGAGGAACTGGAAAAACATAATATTCATCTTCAAGAGAAGTTTAAAAAAATAGAAGATAGGGAGCAGCGCTTTGAAAACTATGAACTGGAAGATGCCGATGTGGTTATTGTTGCCTACGGCACTACGGCAAGAATTGCAAAAACCGCTATAGAAAATTTAAAAGAAAAGGGAATGAAGGTTGGTTTAATCCGTCCTATAACCCTTTGGCCCTATCCCGCCGAGGCCTTCAAAGAGGTTTCGGATAAAACAACAGACTATCTGGTAGCTGAGATGAGTATGGGACAAATGATTGATGACGTTAAAATTGTCAACGAAGGAAAGCGCAGGATTCATTTTGTGGGCCGCTCCGGCGGTATGATTCCCACACCTCAACTCATCGAAGATAAGGTTATGGAAATCTTGGAAGGGAGAAAATAATGCCAATCGTTTTTCAAAAAACAAAGGGACTTACCGACGTACCAACCCATTATTGCCCCGGCTGTACCCATGGTATTATCCATCGCCTAGTGGGCGAAGTTTTGGAAGAACTGGAGGTTCTCGATAGAACCATCGGTGTTGCTCCGGTAGGTTGTTCCGTACTGGCTTACAAATACTTTAACTGTGATATGCATGAAGCTTCCCATGGCAGGGCTCCTGCCGTGGCTACGGGCATAAAAAGAGTACGCCCCGAAAATATAGTCTTTACCTATCAAGGAGACGGCGATCTTGCTTCCATCGGTACGGCGGAAATCGTCCATGCCGCACACAGAAGCGAAGGGATCACCACTATCTTTGTAAACAATGCAATTTATGGTATGACCGGTGGCCAAATGGCACCCACTTCTCTTGTAGGTCAGCGCACCACCACTTCACCCTATGGTAGGGATCCAAAGCTTGTAGGGTATCCCATTCGAATTGCCGAAATGCTTGCTACGATTCCCGGGGCCAGCTATGTGGAAAGAGTAGCGGTAAATTCGCCGGCAAATATTCGAAAGGCAAAACAAGCCATTAAGAGAGCCTTTCAGACCCAAATCGATGGCAAGGGCTTTGCTATCGTAGAGGTGCTTTCTACTTGTCCTACCAACTGGGGTATTGATCCACCCAAGGCACTAGACTGGCTGGCTGAAAATATGATTCCCTATTATCCCTTAGGAAAATTTCGTGATCCCCAAGAGGAGGTAGAGTAATGGCTGAGAGAACTATTTTCGCAGGATTTGGTGGTCAAGGTGTAATGCTTATGGGTCAATTACTAACTGCAGCAGGGATGAATGAAGGAAAAAATGTTTCTTGGCTTCCTTCCTATGGACCGGAGATGCGCGGTGGTACGGCCAACTGCGCTGTTATGGTGGATGAGAAACCC
>JAAYGQ010000061.1 GCA_012727635.1 Tissierellia bacterium
ACGGCCTTCGCTTTACAAGGCAAGTAGGAAAAAATGCCATGGGGTTTAAAGTAGCCCTTAGCTTACTGTGTATCAACATGAAAAAGTATGCAAAACTGATGGATAGACGCCATGGTACAGGGCCTTTTTCTTGTCTTTTATCATCTTTGTATGAACATTTCTTCTTAAAAAGAGCAGTGGCCTGAAATACATCAAGCCACTGCTTCTATTAAACTGTTATTTGTCTTCACTCTGGAGCGGTTAGCCGCTCTTTTTTTACTTCTATTATTGTTTCATGCTAAGTTTGATTCTTTTTTGGTCTTTGTCGATATCAAGAATTCGTACCACGACTTCTTCACCAAGGGAGAGGACATCTTTAGGCTGATCAATGCGATCCTCAGAAATCTGAGAAACGTGAATTAGACCTTCAAGACCCGGCTCCAGCTCAACAAAAGCACCAAAATCCGTTAAAGAAACAATTTTCCCATCATAGTTTTCACCGATTTGATACATCTCATCGATTACTTCCCATGGATCCGGTGTTAAGGCTTTGCGACTAAGGGAAATTTTGTTATTGTCACGGTTGAAATCCAAAACCATGAAATCCAGGGATTCATTTGCTTTAAGAACGTCGGAAGGTTTGTTCACCTTGCCCCACTGAATTTCAGAAACATGAATAAGGCCGTCGGTGGCGCCAAGATCAATAAAGGCACCGTAGCTTGTAAAACGACGAACAACACCTTCTCGAATTTGTCCAACTTGGAGTTCATCCCAGAATTCATCTAGTTCATCTTTGCGATCTTTTTCGATTACAGCTTTTCGAGATAAGACAACTTGGTTACGTCGTCTGTCAAAATCAAGAAATTCAACTTCGCACTCTTCACCCACAAATTGATTCAGATCGCGAACGAAATTAATATCAACATGACTTGCTGGGATAAAGGCACGAATATCATTATAATGAGCAGAGAGGCCACCCTTTACAACTTCTGTGATCTTTACAGTAACCGTATCCTTGTTGTTAAACTTTTCTTCCAGAAGCTCCCAATCTTTGCGTGAACGCAGACGTTTGCTTGATAATAGAACATCACCTTCTCCATTGTCTCTCTTTAAAACAAGAACTACGATTTCATCATCTACTTTGTAAAGTTCTTCAAGTGGTAAATTCTCAGGATTTGAGATTTCATCCATAGGAAGGATGCCATCGGCTTTTCCTCCAATGTTGACTACAATTCCGTCTTCTTTTACCATTACAACTTTTCCTGTAATGACTTCGTTTCTTTTAGGGGCTGTGAAGGAAGTTTGTTCCATCATTTCTTTCATTGACAAGTTTTCCATGTACTTAGTTACTCCTTACGTCTCATTTTGCAAATACTCCACTATTTTATCGATCACCCACTGGGGTGTCGAAGCACCTGCACTAATGCCAATTATATCATACTTTCCAATATCTTGCACCTGTAATTCGGCTATGTTTTCAATGTGAAAGGTGTTTTTATTTACATTTTTACATATTTCATAGAGTTTTTTTGTGTTTGAACTCTTTTTCCCGCCAACTATGAGCATTAGCTCGACTTCTTTTGCTAGATTTTCGGCGGCTTCCTGACGTCTTTTCGTGGCAGAGCAAATGGTATTTATACCTTGCAGTTTGGTTTTTACACTGAGATACTCCACGGCTTCATCAAAAAACGTCTTCTTTAAAGTGGTTTGAGCAAGAAGGATAAGCTCAGGGCCGCTGTGGAAGTTTTTTACCGCTTGCATATCAGCAAGAACATGAATTTTTCCTTCTCCCCAGCTGACAATCCCTTGAATCTCCGGATGATTTTTATCACCTAAAATGGCTATGTCTTTACCTTCTCTCAAGAATTTTTTTACGTGCTCATGAATTCTCTTCACAAAGGGGCAGGTGGCATCTTCATAGGTAAGTTTATTTTCCTCTAAAAAAGCGTAAACATCTTTACCTACGCCATGGGAACGGATAAGAATGGGCAGATTCATATTTTTTTCAAGGGTATCTACAGTGGTCACGCCTCTTTTGGCAAGGCGTTCTACCTCATCTACATTATGAATGAGGGATCCATAGCAATATATCTCACCTTCATTGGAGAGTTTTTCTGCAATATCGATGGCCCGGGAGACACCAAAGCAAAATCCCATGGGGTCACTTTTTTTAATAATCATCGGTTTCCTCCCTGAGTTTAGTATACATATCCCCTAGCAGTGAATTAATGATTGTTTTATAGGCATGGCTATTCATTCTTGTATAGCCAAACTCCCCCACTTCTCTAGGAGGAAGGATATATACCTTTAAAGGTTGAAAAAGCTTATAATTACCTACTAGGACAACTGGCAGAATCCGAACCTTTGCCTGGGAGGCCATCATGATAGCGCCGCTTTTTCCATCTAAAGGATGCAGAGTACCGTTTCTTGTTCCTTCAGGAAAAAGAAGTAGACTGCTTTCTTTTAGCTTTGCAATGGATGATTTGATTGCCCCTAAATCCAATTGATTTCGGTCAACGGGGAAAACATCGACACGATCCAGTATAAATTTGAAAAAAGGAACTTTAAAAAGCTCAGCTTTTCCAATGACAAAAAAATGCTTTTTAAAAGCTAAATTCACTAGAAAAGGATCAAATAAATGACCATGATTAGCAATAACAAGAAATTTTTCCTCGGAGATATTCTCTCTACCGTAAATTTCTATAGGATAGAGGATTTTGAGGATAAAATTAGCAATGGTACTGGCTACAAAGCGAAACATTATTTATTATCCCTTCGATTTTATTTAAGACTTCTTCAAGGGACAGGGTGCTTGTATCAATAT
>JAAYGQ010000062.1 GCA_012727635.1 Tissierellia bacterium
CCATCTTTTTCAAGTTCATCAAGGCTTAAATAGCCAATAAAGTTTTCTTGTTTTTTGGGAGGTGAGGCTAGACTTTCTTCTTGGGGAATCAGATAATACATAAGAACCTCCTTCTATGCTATAGTGTAGCAAAGTAGTCTTATTTTTCATAGATAAACAGGATAAATAATGGAAAAGCATAGAGAGATAAATAGGCTTTCATGGAGAAAAGGAATTTTGCTGCTAGTTGCTTGGTTAATGGGGATATTCATTAAAATGGAGCCGGGACTTTTTGTCAGTCTTATTTTGGCCTTTGAAGTGATTTATATCCGCCTTGAAGCCATAAAGAAAAGGCAGCCAGTATATTTGTTGGAAGCTGGCACTTTTGGCCTTCTTATAGTGGGGGCTCTCCTGGGACTTTTTATCCAAGGAGCCGGGATCTATTATTACTGGGCTTTGGCTTTTGCTGGAATCTCCGGGAGTTTGGTGCATAAAAGGTATCGGCTACCCCTTTATTTATTTTTACAAAGTATGTTTTTTATAAAGCTTATTCCAGAGGGTTTATCAAGAACTCTGGATATCCTTCTTAATTTGGTATATGGCCTTATAATGATGGCTGCAGCCCTAGGGCTTGGGGAGCGAAGAAGAAATAATGGATAAGAGGTCTTAAGATGAGTGAAGTAGCAAAGGGAAAACTCTATATTATATTTTCTGCCATGATTTTCGGCCTTATGCCCCTGGGGGCCAGTGTGGCCTATCGGGGCGGCTCCAATGCTCTGCAACTGGTTTTTTGGAGGCTTATTATTGTTATCCCCCTCTATTGGTTACTGGCTAGAAAACAGGGGCAAAGGCTAAAAATGAAGAAGAAGCAGTTTCTACAGGTTCAACTTCTTTCTCTGGGTTTTTCCATAACGCCGGTTACTTTATATATGTCCTATTATTATATTGATTCCGGTGTGGCAACGACTCTACACTTTATGTACCCACTTTTTGTGATTTTAGGATGTTGGCTTTTCTATAAAGAAAAACCCGGCCTAAAGATGTGGCTTTGCCTAGGCCTGACCCTAACGGGGCTTTTTATGAATATGCCCAGGGAAAATGCTCAGAGTATGGGAATTTTACTGGCCCTGGTATCGGCCCTGACCTTCTCCTTTTATGTGGTATACCTTGCTAAAAGTGGTCTGAAAAGTCTGGGCTCCATGGCCCTGCTTTTTCATATCAGTATTGCAGGATCTATCCAGACGGGATTACTGGCAACACTTTTTCATTCCTGGACTCCCATGAACAGCCTGGGGATTGCTGCCAGTATTGTCTTTGCAATTATAGTGAGCTTTGGGGCTATGTATTTTCAAAGGGGTACTTTTTTAATTGGGCCTCAAAGGGCAGCAATTTTTAGCACCCTGGAACCTCTAACCAGCATAGTGGTGGGTCTTGTTTTTTTAGGGGATTATATTACATGGTTTTCCGGAGCCGGCCTGGTGCTGATTTTGTTATCCTCACTGATTCTTAGCCTTGAATAGTTTGATTTTTTCCAGGGCCAATTTAGGGTATATAAAAAACTAAGCTAGATTAGTAGGGATATAAGGCCCAGAGGACTTTTTATAAAGAGCATAATTGTGTTATAATAAGCCTGCAAATTCTACTTAGGAGTTTATTATGAAAAGAAAAAAAATAATGATTATTCTCATGCTCTTTGCTTTGGCACTGAGTAGTTGTTCCGCACCAAAGCAAAAGGGAAGCGATACTTCGCTGCTTCGCATGGCCAAATCTGTGGATCCCGATGGTCTGGATCCCCAAAGAAGTGTGGCTGAGAGCACCTTTGAAATCACTTCTGTAATATATGATACCCTTTTAGAGGTTCAAGAAGATGGTTCTTTACTTCCCGGTATTGCCCAGAGTTACAGCCTATCCGACGATGGACTGCATCTTAGTTTTGTCATAAAAGAGGGCTTACGATTTCACAATGATAAAGTCCTCGACGCCGAGGCAGTGAAAAACTCCTTTTTAAGACTTAAAGAAGAAGAGAGCCCCAGGGCTAAGGATTATGCCAACTTCACCTCGATTAATGTTCTATCGGACAAGGAGGTTGAATTTATCCTAGCACAGCCCGATGTGGGAGTGCTTACGCTTTTTGGTTATCCCTGGTCGGCTATTGTAGAGGTTTCTGCAGAAAATCTGCGCTCCAAGCCCATGGGCAGCGGAGCCTATAAACTCGATGAGTGGATACCCCAGCAGCACATTACCCTAGAAGCCTTTGATGGCAGCTACCGCGATGCTAAGATTCCAAAAGTAAAAATATTTATGATCCCCGATACTTCGGCTCAGATTACTTCCCTTGAAAAGGGGGAACTGGATCTTATTGAGATTCCCGCCGAGAGCATAGGAAAGATCGATACGGATAAGGCCAACATCCTTCGTTTTCCAAGAAATGGAATTCAGCTTATGGCCATGAACTCCGCCAATGCCTATTTGGCTCAAAAAGAAGTTCGAGAAGCCATTGCCTATGCAATAAATATTCCTGATATCAAAGAGGCGGTGTGGAACGGTGTGGGCATTCCCATTGGAAGCCACTATCCTGCCGGGGTAAAGGGTTATGTTGACCTTACAGGAAAATACCCCTATGATCCACAAAAAAGTGAAGCCATTCTTAAAGAACTGGATCTCTATGGTAAAGTAAAGCTTCGTATGATGCTTCCAAAGAGCTATCCTGAGTATGTGGCTACAGGACAGATTATTGCCAATCAACTGGAGCAAGTCGGTTTTGTGGTAGATCAGGAGATTATAGAATGGGCTGCCTGGCTCAGCGATGTCTACAATGGCCGGGATTATGATTTGACCATTATTGGTCATACCGGCCGCCTGGAACCCTATGCCCTGCTGGCTAAATATTTATCCGATGGCAGCGAGAATTATTTCAACTACGTCAATCCACAGCTGGATGATCTTCTTCATTTGGTAAAAACAGAGCAGGATCCTCTCCAGCGCGAAGAAATGTATCGTGAAATTCAGGAGCTACTGGCCGAGGAAATTCCCGCTATATATCTTCAAACTCCCGAACGGATTATCGTTACAAGTAAAGCCCTAAAGGGTTATCGTGACTTTCCCGTTATTATTACGGACCTACGGGATCTTTACTTCGAATAGGAAAAACTATGCTTAAATACGCTTTAAAGCGCCTGGCCAGTGCCTTTGTTATCCTCATTGTTGTCAGTATGATTACCTTTGTGGTGCTACGCATGATCCCTGGCGATCCTGCGCAGCTTATGCTGGGCACCGATGCCAGCGAAGAACTGATTGAGACCCTACGCGAGAGCATGGGTCTTAATCGGCCTCTATATGAACAGTACTTTCTATGGATCGGTGGCGTTTTTAGAGGGGATCTGGGAAAGAGTTATTATTTTGGGGAAGATGTGGCGGTTCTTATATCCCAGCGCCTACCTGTAACTCTTTGGCTGGCTTTTTTTTCTGTCTTGACGGCCTTTGTGCTAGCCATCGTCCTAGGGGTCCTCTCGGCAACAAAACGAGGGTCCAAGTTGGATGTATTTAATCGAGTTGTGATCGCTTTGGGAGGAAGTATCCCCGGTTTTTGGCTGGGTATGATGCTAATCTCCCTTTTTAGTGTACGCCTGGGAATTTTCCCCATCTCGGGATTGGATCAGGGCTTCCTACGGGGGCTGCTGCTCCCCATGATTGTTCTAAGTATGGGAGAGCTGGGTACTATGATGCGCATTGTCCGCAGTAGTATACTCAGTGCCCTGCAGGACGATGCGATGTGGAGTGTTAGGGTCAGAGGCTTGCCACCAAAGATCCGTCTTTTTAAATACGCTCTACGTTCGGCCATGATTCAGCCAATCACCATTGCAGCCCTGGAGGTTGGAAAGCTCTTTGGAGGCACCACCATTGTGGAGACTCTTTTTGCCCTGCCCGGTGTTGGCAGGCTTCTTTTGGTGGCGGTGGAGCAAAGGGACCTTATCCTTTTGCAGGGGGTTGTGCTCTATATCATCTCCGTGGTGGTGGTGATTTCCTTTTTTACCGATCTACTTTATGCCTATCTTAATAGGGGCATTCCCGAAGAAAAAGAGGTGCGCTGATGAAAAAAGACTTTGCTCTTTACGCAGGCCTTTTTCTAGTGGGGATTATTCTGCTTTTCTTTCTTCTTTCCTATACGCCCCTGGCCGATAGGGCCGAGATAATGGATTTGAAGAACACCTTTTCCGGACCCAGCACAGAACATATTTTTGGGACGGATCAGTTTGGCAGGGATATATTTTCTAGAATTATCCTATCCACCCGCTACGTATTTTTAGTGAGCCTGGGAGCCGTAAGCCTAGGGGCCATGGTGGGCATGATTCTAGGCAGCATAGCCGGCATTGGGCCTTCTTTTCTAAGCACCTTAATTATGCGTTTTATCGATGGATTGCTGGCTTTTCCAGGAATTCTTCTTGCCATGATGCTGGTCTTTGTCCTGGGCAAGGGAATTCGAAATTCCGTAATTGCCATTGCGGTCTTTATGGTGCCGGTCTTTTGTAAAATGACCTACTCTATGATTCTTGAGAAGAAAAACATGCTTTATATAAAGGCGGCAAAGAGCTACGGCATGGGCAGCTTTGGCATCGTGACTCAGCATATGCTGCCGCAAATGATGCCAAAGCTTCTTACCCAGTTTACCTCCAGTATGGCCAGGGCCATTCTTACCGAGGGAAGTCTGAGTTTTCTCGGCCTGGGCATTCAGCCGCCGGCGGCAAGCCTTGGCCTTATGCTCAGTGAAGCTCGCCAACACTATTTGTCCCATCCCTATCTTGGAATCCCGGCGGGGCTTATTTTGATGATGGCAGTACTGGGCTTTTCCCTGCTTGGAGACTATGTAAACGATCTATGGATAGGGGGTCTTCATGAAGACGATTAGGGTAGAAAACCTATGTATCTACGATGAAGAGGATGGGCTACTGCTAGATCATATCAGCTTTGCCCTGGAAGAAGGTAGGAGCCTGGGGATTGTAGGAGAGTCCGGTGGGGGAAAGAGCCTTACTGTGCTCTCTCTTATGAATCTCATCAAACCCGGCCTTCGTAGAGAAGTGGATGTACTGGAGGTTCTGGGCCATGACCTTCTTTCTCAAAGGCGCCATGAGCGGCACCGATTTTTGGGGACCCAAGTGGGCTATGTGCCCCAGAATACCTTTGCTTATTTGCATCCCTATTACAAGATTAAAAGCCAGATCGGCGACGGTTATATCTATCACTTCCATAAAAGTAAAAAAGAAGCCCTGGATAGGGCAGAACTCCTTCTAGCCCAGGTGGGTTTTGAAGAACCAAAGAGGGTTCTAGAGGCCTTTCCTGGAGAACTCAGTGGCGGCATGCGCCAAAGAGTAAATATCGCCATGGCCCTGATGAATGATCCCCTTCTTCTAATAGCCGATGAACCTACGGCGGCACTGGATGTTATGGTGGCAAGCCAGGTTATGGAACTTTTTTTAACGGTCCACAGGGAGAGAAAAAACACCTTTATCCTAGTGAGCCATGACCTTAATTTAGTACGCAAATACTGCGATGAGATTTTAATTTTAAAAAAGGGCAGGGTAGTGGAAATGGGCCCCACGGAAGAAATCTTTACTTCACCTAAGAAGAACTACACCAAGGCCCTCATCGCTGTCGTACCCAGGCTTAGCTATCCTAAGGATCAACCCCTTAAGGAGCTTAAGGACTTTTTAAAGGGGGAGCCATGCTCTTAGAAGTAAAAAATATTGATAAGCACTATCCCTATTTGAGCCGCCGACTTTTTCCCGGTAAGAAGAGTTTTGTTGCCCTGGAAAATATCAATTTTACGCTGGAAAGTGGCAAGACCCTGGGAGTTGTCGGAGAATCCGGCAGTGGCAAATCAACCCTAGGGGGCATTGTGGGCGATCTTCGAAAGCCTAGCCAGGGTGAGATCCTTTATAAGGGAAAAAACATTGAGAACATGACAAAAGAGGAGTATCGCCTCTATCGGCGCAATGTCCAGTTTGTTTTTCAAAGTCCCCAGGAGTCCATGAATCCCGGTTATAGTATAAAAAAAATACTCCGAGAGCCCATGGATATCTTGCTGGAACTAGGGGAAAGACAAAAGGAAGAGCGCATTGCTACGACCTTAGAGATGGTGGGCCTTGAGAGGGCCATCCTTCTTAAAAAACCCCGGGAGATTTCCGGAGGCCAGGCCCAGAGGGTGGTTATAGCAAGAAGTCTAATGCTGCGGCCTGAAATTCTTATTTGCGATGAACCCACATCGGCCTTGGACGTGAGTATCCAGGCCCAGATTCTTAATCTCTTAAAACAGGTGCAAAGAGATCTTGGTATGAGTTATCTCTTTATCAGCCATAATATTGCCCTAATCAATTATATGAGCGATGAGCTTATGGTATTATATAAGGGAAGAGTGGTGGAGCAAGGCTCTACCCAGCAGGTTATACTTAGTCCCAAGGAGGAATACACAAAGAGCTTACTAAGCTTTGTTCAATAGGAGGCAAAATGAAATTATTTAGAAAAGAACTGGAAGAGCTTTCCTGCTATGTTCCCGGTAAACCCCTGGAAGAAGTGATGGAAAGCTATGGTCTAACTAAAGTGGTAAAACTTGCCAGCAATGAGAATCCTCTCGGTCCTTCACCCCTGGCCATTGAAGCAATAAGAGAAGAAGCCCCCCATGTTCACCTCTATCCCGATCCCGAGGCCCGAGCCCTGAAAAGAGCCCTTGGCCTGGAACTGGGTGTTGAGCCCGAGCAGATCCTCCTGGGAAACGGTGGCGAGGCAACCATCCAGCTTGTTGCCGCCAGTGTTATTGAAAGGGGCGATGAAGTTGTTGTTCCCGATCCGGGTTTTTCTCTTCATGAGATCACCGCAGCCCATATGGGTGGCATTGTTAGAAGAGTTCCCCTGTTAGAAGACTACAGCCATGATCTGGAGGGGATGCTCAGAGCCGTCAACGACAAAACAAAGATTGTTTATTTAACAAATCCCAATAATCCCACAGGAGCTATGGTCAACAAAATGCAGCTGGAGGATTTCGCTTCCAGACTTCCCCAGGAGGTGCTTTTATTTTTAGATGAAGCCTATTTTGAGTTTGCTAAGATCGATCCCAATTATCCCGATGGGCTGGAGATCCTAAAGACCAGAAAAAACACCATTGTCCTGCGGACCTTTGCTAAGGTTTGCGGCATTGCTGGGCTGCGGCTTGGTTATATTGTATCCACACCGGAAATCATCTGTGAAATTTCTAAATCCGCTGGGGTCTTTAGCGTCAATCGCCTGGCCCAGGTTGCTGGCCTTGCCTCCCTTAAGGACAAAGAGCATGTGGAAAGAAGCGTGGCCCTGGCCCGGGCTTCCCTGTCAAGAATGATGGAGTACTTCGATTCCAAGGGACTGGAGTATATCCCTGCCAAGGGAAACTTTATCTTTGTAAATATTAAAGAAGAGGGTAGAAGGATAAACCAGGAGCTCCTCAAAAAAGGAGTTATTATTCGTCCCGGTTTTCTGTGGGGCTGGGATAGCTGGCTCAGGGTTAGCTGCGGTACCATGGAAAACACAGAGCTATTTATTGAGGCCTTGGACGGCCTAATTTAGCCATGGGCCTTTACCTTGAAGTAGAGATCAATACCAGAGAGCTTTTAAGGCCCAGAGAGCTGGTAATCGTTCTGGCAAGACGTGGTGGCTATTTATATCTTGACTATGAAAAAAAAGCCATGGCCCTTTATCTGCGTTTTTTCGAAGAGGAGCTAAATTTTCTTGAGGATGCAACCGAGGGTGCCATGGAAATTTTAGCCAACAAAGGTCTGTGCTATAAACAATTGGAATATTTGGGTCCGCTTTTTCCCCACCATGGCCAGTATGATAAGATCTATGTCTTTTTAGCCAGCGATGTAGAGAGTTGCCGAGCCCAGTCCTTTTTGAGCCTTAGTCTTTCTGAGGTGCTAGAGGCAACAAAGGCCGGACTCTTTATAGGAAGCCGCTGCGACAGGGCCCTGGGACTCTATCTCAATCATCTTCGCAGGGAAGGGATAACAGAATAAAGAAGGCCAGGATGCAAACCAAGGGCGTGGATTTCGCCCTTGGTTTTTTGTTTCTAAATGGATGAAAAAACAGAAAAAGAGATGAAAAAAGCGCCCCCTTAAATCCCGTGGACGCTCAATGGTATTATAGTTTTCCGCTGATAACCAGGGCCAGCAGTAGGGCGCTGGTCAGTATAACGGCGGCCACAACATAGGCTTCAACACGGATTTTCCCTGTTGACTGGCTTCCTGTGGAGGGAGGAATGTACTTCATTTTCCTTAGGCCCCGGACCACAGGCTTGTAGAGAAAGATAGAAAGGGCGGCATTGATGCTGCCCTTTATAATGTTAAAGGGTAAAATGACGGGGACCAGGAGCTTGATGACCTCTTCTCGTGGGATTCCCATAAATAGGGGAGTAAGAAGGTAGTTCCAAAGGATCATGATCCCTGTCATTAGAACTACACCAAGAAAAAGGCCAATGGCAGCACTGGCGAAGGATTTGTAGCGGTGGTACAAATAAGTGGCCGGGATTACAAAGGCCAGGGTGGAGAGGACATTCATAATAAAGCCAATAAATCCCGTGTCGCTGATGGTGACCATTTCCACCAAAGACACAAGAAAACTTATCACTATGGAGGAAACTGGGCCATAGATAAAGCCGGCGATAAGTATGATTACATCCTTGGGATCGTACTTAAGAAAAAGCACCATAGGAATTCGCCCAAAGGCTGTCAGTAGAAAGGCCAGAGCGCTGAGCATGGCCAAAATTGTTAGTTGCTTTGTTTTAGATTGCACCATTTGTATACTCCTTTAATAAAAATAACCTGAAGAGACTTCTTCAGGCGAAATATGCAAAAAAACGCATCTATCTTCTTTCATCCAGACTATACTGTCGGTATTGGAATCTCACCAATTCAGCTTTCGCTCGCGGACTTTACCGCCGATCGGGAATTTCACCCTGCCCTGAAGACTCTATTTGATTAATCTAAATCTAGCATAGAAAAGCAAATATTGCAAGTAAGGATGGTAAAAAAGGGTATCATAGGCTAAAGCGCCTTCTATAATTAGGAAATAGGGCAACTTCCTGGCGGGGGCAGGAGGTTTTTTCCCCTTAGCAGCGATCGGTGCTAAGAATGAAAAATAATGGAAAGCAGTAAATTAAGGGAGAATCCAATGAATTTTAAGTATTTTATGCCCACAGAGGTATATTTTGGTGAAGATGTAGTGGCAAACAACAAAGAAGTTTTAGGCCCACTGGGGAAAAAAGCCCTGGTTGTTACAGGGCGCACTTCGGCAAAAAACAATGGCTCCTACCATGACATTGCCGCTGCCCTGGGAGAACTTGCCGTGGATTTTATTCTTTTTGATGAGGTAGAGGAGAATCCATCGCTGGAAACCATCGAAAAGGGAAGCCGCCTTGGCAAAGAAAATCATGTTGATTTTGTGATAGGCATCGGGGGAGGCTCTCCCATGGATGCCGGCAAGGCCATGGCGGTATTGATAAAAAATCCCGAGCTAGATCAGGAGACGATCTTCAGTGGAGAAAAGTTTGATCATCTTCCCTTTGTAGCCGTGGCCACCACCTCGGGAACCGGTTCTGAAGTGACCCAGTATAGTATTGTTACCTCGGATAAGGAAAAAATAAAGAAAAATTTAGGACAAAGTGTTTTTCCTAGGGTGGCCTTTGTGGATCCAAAGTATACCTATGATTTGCCCTATGCCATTACCGTTAATACTTCTATTGACGCCTTTACCCACCTTGTAGAGGGCTATTTAAACACCAATGCCACGGTGATGTCGGATATCTATGGAGAAAAGGGTTTTGCCCTCTTTAAGGATTGTTTTAAGGGTCTTTTAAATTATGAGTTGGATAGAGAGTTCAGAAAAAAAGTTATGCTGGCCTCTGTGATGGGGGGCATTCAAATTGCCCTTAATGGCACCTCGATTCCCCACGGCATGGGCTATGCTCTGACCTATTTCAAGGGACTTCCCCACGGACTTTCCAGTGGAGTCTTTACCATTGAATTTTTAAGGTCCTTTAAAAATAAGGATAAACTCAATCGCATGCTGGATATAATGGAGTTTTCTAGCCTGGATGAACTGGAGGAGGTTTTTGAAAAGCTCATCCACCTGGATCTGGATATTACCGAAGAGGAGATAAAAGACTATGCCCGCACCTTTGTCTCCAACAAAGAAAAACTCAAAAATTATCCTGAAGAGATTAGTTTTGAGCAGATTCTTGCAATCTATACAAAAAGCCTTCTAAAGTAAAAATGTAAGGGGAAAGCCTTTTATTAGATAAATAGCCTTCTCTAACATGAAATGGAACTGGACTTGTATTTGGCCGGCTTCCACTGGGTGGCCTAGGGCCAAGGAAGACTGAGCTCTAAAGGAGTTTTGCTATGAAAACAAAAGTAATTCTTATTATGATATTTGCCCTAATATTTAGTGGCTGTGATCTTATAAGTCCCGAGGCCCTAGATCCTGGAAGCGTAGAAGCTCCCGCTGTAGCGGTGGAGGAAGAAGAATCCCCCGCAGAAGAAGCGGCAGTGGAATCCCAGCTTGCCGACTCCCCAGAAGAAGAAGCTCCGGCCCAGGAGCCCCAAGAAGAAGAGGGGCCCCCTGTAGTGGAGCCGGTACTGGGAGAGGCCCTTGAAGCCGGCGTGCTTTGTATTGAGGTACTCCAGGGCCCGGGAAGTTTTATCGATGGTTTTGTTGAGATTGGTCCCGATGATCACAATCTCAGTTATATTGAAAGACCGATTTTTCACGGACCCACCAATCTGGCTAATTTTTGGAATCAAGAGGTCTATGACAGATTCTATGGCCAGGCTATGGAGGATTGGGAGCATATAATTCAAGTGCAGACAAGTTTGGACCAGGGGGACGAGTTTAAGAACTACACGGTTTTCCGTGTGCAAACTTCAGTTTTTGAGGATTCTAACAATCTGGTTCTTTTGGGCCGCAGGGTAGCGGTTTATGGCTATAGCATGGTGACCCGAGATTCCGCTGTCTTTTATATTGATAGAATCACCGGTGATGAGGTAGAACCGGCGGATCAACTGGCTCGCTATGGAAAAACCATGGAAGAGGCCCTAACGACCCTGAAGCTTTTCCAAGATGACAATAGCCAGATTCCCTTTGAAGATTTGAGTGCCGATGAGCGCCTGGCTCTTTTTGAAGAAGGCGAAGCCATCCAGTACAACATGGCCCAACTCTACGGCAGCGATAAGCCCGTTATCCTCAATGACTTTAGATCCGCCCATGCTCCGCTTAAGACCGATGTTTTTATCACTGTAATTGGTGGCCGAGAATATTATGTAGTGAAGCTCCTTCTTGCCTCGCTGGAAGAAAATATGCTCGATGGCAGCTACAGGGATGATATATGGATAGGCCTTTCGGTGGATTATGACGGTGGAGTCCTTCAGCGGGAAGACTACTATCCTGGAAGCCTGGATGCGATCTATAGATAAGAGAGTAAATCCTGGAGGAAATTAAATTACTGTAATCCACTTTATAAACTCTTGACATAGCCCAGATATGCTGTAAAGTGGTTGATTTTCCTCCTTTTTTATGCTATAGTGTTTAATAGAGGTGAAGCAATGAATACAGTAAAAACACTACAGGATATTCGCCGAACCATGGAAGATCTTATCGGTGAACAAGTTCAACTTAGAACGGATAAAGGAAGAAAACGGATAATCATAAAAGAGGGTATTGTTACGGCAACCTATCCAAGTCTTTTTGTAGTTGATGTAGGAGAAGGTTCAAGAGAAAGAATGGTATCTTTTAGCTACGCCGATATTGTTACTGAAACAGTAATTGTTACTCTCCTTCACGGGGAAATGCCGCAATAGTAAACCAAATGGAAGGGATGCATCGATGCATCCCTTTTTCTATTGGAAAAAATAATCTTCACCAGTAGAAAGAGGGTAAAGGGATTCATCCTAGTATACTAGGTGAATCTGCGCTATAGACTATAAAAGAATCTACTTGGGGTATTGGGATAGTGTGATTACCCAGGGTACCTAGAGGGAATTGACAAGCAAAGTTACTGAAGTTACACTTAAAGGAGAATAAACAATAAGGAGTTTTTATGAAAAACAAAGAAGGTTTCTTACACAGTTTACAAGAGTTAGTGGCCTATCCTTCGGTGAAAGGGGCAGCGCAAGAGGGCGCACCCTTTGGTAGAGGAATACAGGATTCACTGGAAGCCGCTCTAGCCCAGGCAGCCAGGGCAGGCTTTAAAACCTATATCGATCCCGATGGCTACTATGGTTACAGTCAATTTGGCGAAGGCGAAGATTACTTTGGCGTCCTAGGCCACCTTGATGTGGTGCCCATTGGTAGTAGAGATGACTGGAAAAATGATCCCTTTACCATGGTCCAGGAAGAGGGATATCTTTATGGCCGAGGGGTTTCCGACGATAAGGGACCGACACTGCTTGCCTTTTATGCCCTTTGTGAACTTTTGGAAGAGGGTATGGAACTAAAAATGCCCGTACGCTTTATCTATGGAACCGATGAAGAGAGCGGATGGCAGTGCATGGAGCGCTACGTTGAGTCGGAAAAACACCCTATTATGGGCTTTACTCCAGATAGTGGGTTTCCCCTTGTCTATGCTGAAAAAGGCGTTTTAAACCTGCGTTTAAGCGGTAAGGGCAGTGATGTAAATTATAAAGCAGGTGGAGCTCTTAATGTGGTTCCTTCCGAGGCCCTCTATCCTTTCTCCGATTCTTTGGCTGAGCACTTAAAGGCTTTGGGAGCAGAGACCCTGGAAAAAGATGGTAATCTTCACGTCTTAGGGAAAAACTCTCATGCTGCCAGAGTAGAGGATGGAATCAATGCTCTTGTCCTTCTTCTAAGCGCTTTTCATGGCGATGGAAAAGAGAGCCCCGCGGCTTTATTTGTAAAAGAAAGACTCTACGGGGCGCATTTCGGAGAAAAACTTCTAAGAATCAGCGAAGATGATCTTAGCGGCAAGGCTTCTGTTAATCTAGGAAGAGTAGATCTAAGCGCTGAGGAAGAAATCCTAGAGCTTGATATGCGCTATCCTGTTTCCTTTGACTACGATGAGCTCATAGATGAGCTTAGACAAGTTGCCCTTCTCTATGGTTTTGAACTGGATGTGACCAGTCATCTGGCCCCTATTTATATTGACAGAGAGGGGGAGCTGGTTCAGTCTCTCCTAGCCGCCTATAGGAAGGTCAGTGGAGACGATACACCGGCTCAAATAAGTGGTGGTGCCACCTACGCAAGAGCCATGGAAAATCTTGTAGCCTTTGGACCTTCATTTCCTTGGTCAGAATCTACCGAGCACCAGCCCAATGAGAGGGTAAAAATGGAAGAGTTTGAGATGGCCTTTAATATCTATAAAGAGGCTTTCAGAAACTTGGTGGGTAAATAGAAAACCAAAGAAATATAAACAAAGCAGGAGCATTTTTTAAAAATGCTCCTGCTTTTGATTTATTGACTATTTTAAGGTAAAATGAAAAAGAAGGATTTCATAACTATAGGCAAAGAAAAAAGGGGAAGATATGAAGTTTGTTGAACTCAAAAGTCAAGAAATGCTTGAGGAGTTAAAAAAAGAAGGAAAGTATCTCTTGTACTTTAAAACCAGTACTTGTAATGTTTGTGATGTGATGCAGGAAAAGATAAAAGAAAAGTTTGAAGATATCGATTTAAGCATGGGCCTTGTTCAAATTGAGACCATGCCTGCCCTAAGGGGACAGTATCTTGTTTTCAGTGGTCCAACTCTTCTTGTTTTTGATGGAGAGAAAGAGATTCATAGAGAGAGTCGCTTTATCGAGTTGGACCGTCTAGAGAGAGTTTTAGATCTTTGGTTGTCATAATGTTTATCTTCTAGTTCACTTATATAATTACGAGCCTCTTGTTTTTTTGTAAACCCCCACAAAGTATGCTGATAAATAAAGGATGTTAAACCAAAACAAAAACACAAATCAACATAAATAATAGAAAAACAGTTTTTAAAAGACTATTAGGCAAGATAATGGTCTTAAATTAAGAAAGGATCCGCCTTATTTATCTATAGACTTTCTTAAAATGCTATACTACATATGTTGGAGTAATTTTATTATCACACTACCATCTTTGCGAGTAGAAATATTATTTATATCGCTCTATAAATCAATTTTAATAGTTTCGATTTATAAACTTGTATAAGGAGGAGAAAATTAAAAACAAAGATTCTTTATTACTTGTTCTTATAACCGTATTTATCAGTGTTGGACTTATCTTTTTTTTACAGAACATAGTAATGGCCCTAGATACAGAGGATCTATTTAGAGCTTCGGTTTTTGAGCGCAGAGTTGCTCTTAATAGTTGGCAGAGTGATGAAAGTGGGAACTATTATTATAAAAAAATGCGAAAGCTAGTGGGATGGCAAGAAGTAGACGGCTTTTGGCATCATTTTGACGAGACGGGTCTTATGAGCGCAGGCTGGCTTGATGACAAGGAAGAGCGTTACTATCTGTCTCCCGAAGACGGAGGCAGAGTAGAGGGCTGGCAGAAAATCGATGATAAGGACTATTATTTTGACCCTGAAAAGGGAAGTTTGATAACTTCTCAGTGGCTTACGCAAGACGATAGACGCTACTATATGACAGCTGATGGGAATCCTGCTAAAAACTTGCATTCAGTTGATGGAACAGAATACTATTTTGATGAAATAACAGGAGAATATCTACTGGATGCTTCAAAGCCTGTGCTTGCTTTAACCTTTGACGACGGACCCGTAGAAAACACAAGCAAGCTTTTAGATGTATTAGATAAGAATTCTATTAAGGCAACATTTTTCCTCCAGGGAAAAAATATCCATGGTAATGAAGAAGTATTAAAGAGGATGAATAAAGGTGGTCATACCATCGCCAATCACTCTTATAATCATCCGGATTTCACTGAGCTCAGCGAGGAAGATATTCGCTGGCAAATAGAAGAAACTGATAGGCTGATTTTTGACGCAACTGGTAGGAAGACCTTTTTCTTTCGCTCCCCATATGGTTCAACGAATGAGAGGGTAGAGTCACTTCTGGCTAAACCGACGATTCTTTGGAATGTAGACTCTGGGGATTGGAGCGGAAGTAGCGTAGATGAAATTTGTGATATGCTCTTAGACACGGCAGAGGATGGCACCATCGTGCTTATGCATGACACTTATAGTAGCACTGTAAGTGCTATAGACAAGGTGGTTCCCCTTCTTAAAAAAAGAGACTTTCAGTTTGTAAATATGGATATGCTTTTCAAGGTAAAAAGACAAACACCAGAGTTAGATGGGGTTTATTATCATTTAAACTAGAAGCTAAATCTTTATAAAAAACAGATTGTAATATTAAGAGTATTTGAAATAAAGATAAACCCGAGACGCAGAATGTCCCGGGTTTATCTTTATCTATAGAAATATTCGAAGTAAACATTTTCAGCATCGGCTGAAAGAAGAAAATAAAATTTAATAGAGATGCTGTGAAAGATCCTTTAAAGATCCTTTATTTAAAGGAGTTCTTCTTAGATCATAACTCTTTCTTTTTCTTCTAACTTTTTCATCTCACTGGGTATTTTTTTAATAATTTGACTGGGGAGTACGACATAGTTGTCTCTTGCTAAATCTATCGCAATTTTACTGTGGAGGTATAAAGCCGTACGGATAGCTAGAAGAGTCTCAAACTGGGCTGCAAAACCAGCAATCATACCAGCAAGAACGTCTCCCGCTCCCCCACTTGCCATGGCAGGAGTTCCAGGGATGTTATCATATATTTTGTCATCGTAGTAGAGCTTACTCTGATGGCCTTTAAGAATAAGATAGGCGTTATGTTTTTTTGCGAAGGCAAGACAATTTTCGTCATTAATCTCGGCGGTACTTAATTCGCTCATCTTTCTCATCTCCCCCAGATGGGGAGTGAGGATTAGTTTGCACCTTGGTAGATTCACCTCTTTGAAAAGATGAAGAGCACTGGCATCAAGTACTAAGGTTTGATCTTCTGTGAGCTCATCAAGTGTATTCTTAAAGAGCCTTTTTGCTTTAGCATCTGTTCCAAGGCCGGGTCCAACTAGAATCACGTCACTTGTTTTTACTAGAGGAGAGAGATCCTCCCCCCAGTCCCTAAGCATGACCTCGGGTTGTGTGGAGTGTAAAGGGATGTGGTTACTAGGATGGGTTGCCAGAGTGATAAGACCAGCTCCACTGTAAAGGGCGGCTCTAGCAGCCAAAATTGCCGCTCCCCCATAGCTTTCATTGCCAGCTAGGATAAGAATGCTTCCATAATCTTTTTTATAAGTATTGTTCTTTCTTTTGGGTAGAATAAACATAGCGGCCTCCTAGGCTCAATTTATCACTATCATGAAAAAGGGTCAAGATAGCTAAATTGTAGGGAGAGCAATTTCGTAATAATATGTAAGAGAAAACACAAAGGAGTGAAAATATGCGAGTGGAAAAAGTAAGAGAAGATGTTTATGCTGTAACGGAAAATCTTGAAGGAGTTTTGTTTGAAGGGATATGGGAGATGCCTGAAGGCGTCAGTGTAAACAGCTACGTTGTAAAGGGTGAAAAGGCTGCCTTTATTGATGGAATTTTTGGCTGGGATGGATCCCGTGAGTCTATGAATGAGGCTCTAGCCCAGATGGACCTTACACTAGATGACATGGAGTATATTGTTATCAACCACATGGAACCTGATCATAGTAGTTGGATTGCAGATCTAGATGTACTGGGGAAAGAACTGGATATTTATTGCTCCAAAGAATCGGCTGGAACCCTAAAGGCTTTTTTTGGCAGAGAAGATAGAATCTTTATCATTGAGGATGGAGACAGTCTTGACCTAGGGGGAGGAAAAAGGCTTCACTTTATCAAGACTCCCAATATCCACTGGCCTGATACCATCATGACCTTTGAAGAATCCAGTAAAGTCCTCTTTACCTGCGACGCCTTTGGCTCCTTTGGGAAACTTGATCATCTTTTTGATGACCAACACACGGAGGAGGAGAGAGCTTCCTTTGAGACCCAGCAGATTCGTTACTTTTCCAACATCCTAGGTACCTTTAATCCTATGGTGGCTAGAGGGATAGAAAAGGCCAAGCAGTTTGACTTTGAAGTGGTGGCTCCTGGCCATGGCATGGTCTGGAGAGAAGACCCCCAGCGTATTGTTAAAGACTATGAGCGCTACTGCTCCTATCAAAAGGGCGTGGCCAAAGAAAAAGTCCTTCTTCTTTGGGGTAGTATGTATGGAATGACAAGAAAGATGGTAGACGTCATAGAGAAGACCCTAGAAGAAGAGAAGATGGATTATGTATCCCTTAATGTAACCGAAACCGATATGGGAACCGTACTAGAACACGGCTGGGCCAGTACAGGAATTATCATTGCTGCCCCTACCTATGAATATAAAATATTCCCTCCCATGGCTGCAGTTCTTGATGAGATGGGAAGAAAACGCATACAAAACCGTCTAGCCCTTTATACGGGAAGTTACGGCTGGAGTGGTGGAGCTATTAAAGAATTCGAAGAAATACTTGCACGCAATAGAATGAAGTGGGAGGTTCTCCATGCTATGGAATTTAACGGAAGGCCCCTAGATAAAGATAAAGAAGAATTCACGCAGCATGTTAGAGAACTTTGTAAAATGGTTCGTGAAAAGATGGATAAATAAAAAGCGACCTTTGAGGCTATCCAAGGAGGTGCTTAGATTTTTTACTTCACTATTGCCTGCATCTTCTAGAGGTTAATATAAGAATCTAAAGCTACCATTGGTGCTGGATTCTAATAGTAGATTTTAAACTTTGCTTTGGACAATTTAGGAAAGACTGTTTAGAAAGCTAATAGTCAGAATTTAAAGGTTAATCTGACTGTTAGCTTGAATTCGAAGTTTCTTTAGCAAAATTGAATTACCGAAATAAAATAATAGGGTTTAAGGGGGGAGATTTATTCTTCCCAGAGAAAAGCTGTGGAGGTATAATTAAACTTATCCATCAGCTTTTTTTATAGTTAGTAAGAGAATCTCGAACTCCTTCTAGCACTTCCTGGCTCAAGCATCTATGATTTTTTGAGTTAGGAGTAGTTCATCGGTCTTGAGAGTGGCCATTTTCTATACCTTCCTATCTATTATCTAGAAAAATGAAGGAGACCTTTGAAAGTATGTCCTTTAAAATATTTATGGATCTATTTCTTATGACAGCCAGGCTATGATAGGCTTGTTTTCTTAGGAGTGTTACCCCTTATCACCCTAGATGGATAAGCCTTTCTTACCTTTGAGCTGGCTTCATCAAGAAGATAATTAAGAGCAGATTGGCTATAGAAAAACCTAGTTGGGCGAGGGCCAAGAGGTCTGGCTTTACTCTATTTCGGATTTTTAGAGATTTCTATGGGATGAATCGCGAGTCTCCTCAGGCCGAATCTCTACTGGTTGTGGTATAAGATTTTGGAGTTTTTCGTGCCAAAGATGATATGTAGGACAGGAGGTTTTTTTAATATATTCCTTTCATGCTTAGGTAGCTAATGGACAGGAGATACACTTCGTCCTTATGTCTAAGATAGTAGTCATTATAAGGTCTACAAACCATGCAAAACCTTTTTGAGATTTTCTCCTAGATGGAGTAGACAAATATAAATTTATAATCTAAGTGATGGTATAGAAAAAAAGAAACTTCCTCCTAGACTTGTTCTTTATTATGAAGGAAGTTATGAGGGCTACTTTGGAAATTCACTTTGGTAGAAAAGGATAATAAGAAATCAAATATAGTGTGGTTTAGGAAAGCGCTGAGGATATATGTGATAATATATGAAGGAAGTGCTTTTGTGTTATTTATATAGAAGACTCTAAGGTTTATACCATAAAACGTATTTATTTTCCCATTCTTATAGCTAGAGGAAAGTTATCTAGTCTAGGGTGAATTAGGTGTTTTTTTTGAAGAAATTCGAAATATGATGGTGTTTAAGTCTAGAGGATTCTAGGGTTAATCAGAAGTTTAGATCTTCGCTACTATAGAGGATTCTAGTATAAATTGAATTCCCAGTAGATGTATCCTGTTTTAGCTAAAGGGTTTCCTAATACAGGGAAAAACTAAGAGAAACTAATAGGAGATAGTTTGATTTGTTTTGAGGTATTTTTGATAAAATAAAGGGCAACAGTCTTGGAAAAGAAGGGGAACTATGAGTGAAGAGATCCTTGTAAGCATTTGTGTTATTACTTATAATCATGGCAACTATATAAAGGAGTCACTAGATAGTATTTTAATGCAAAAGGTAGACTTCAACTATGAAATAGTTATAGGTGATGATTGTTCTCCTGATAATACCCAAGAAATAATAAAAGACTTTAAAAAGAGGTATCCTGAGAAGATCAATGCCATACTAAGAAGTGAAAACATAGGTACCAATGCAAATGCCTATGATGTTAAGAAAAGATCTACAGGTAAATACATAGCAATACTCGAAGGAGATGACTACTGGACAGATGTGAACAAGCTACAACTTCAAGTTGATTTTCTCGAATCACATCCCGAGTTTTTTTCTGTTGCCCATCGTCATGAGATCGTAGACAAAGAGGGAATTCATCACAGATACAGCCACGAAAACATGAAGTTGAACAGATTTTTTACTAAAAAAGAGGCAATGGAAAAAAAGACCGAGCTCTTTCATTTATCTACGATATTGTTCCGGAATTTTTTTAAAGATAGTGGAGATGAATATATCGTTTTTAAAAACTCAAACAAGTATGGGAGCCATTCGTTATTTGTGTTTTTTTTAGCATCAAAATCTGATATTTATATTATGGATAGGGCCATGAGTGCCTGGAGATATATTGACGAGCCTACTGCTACCAACTACACTTCTTTTGCCTCCCGAGATAAATCGAAAATTATCATCAATGACTTTAATAAATATGTTAATTACCGCGAGTATTTTGGGCTAGAATACAATTTTGATAATGATGTGAGAATAAGTTTTTTGCAGCTTCTGCGCTGGTCTATAAAGTCGGATTATCCTTTTTTCAAAAAAATGAAAGTTCTAAGAGAGTCTTGGAAATCATTAACCTCTAAGGACAAGCTTGGCCTACCAG
>JAAYGQ010000063.1 GCA_012727635.1 Tissierellia bacterium
GAATAAGGGCTAAAATACTTGCAATGATTAATCCCTTCCTATTAGAATTCATTTATCTCACTTCCTGCTATCTTTAAGATTTTCTCCCAAGAAATACTTCCATTAATTAAAGTTATCATTTCCTCTCCCCTTAACAGCATCTCTGTTAGAACGTCTCTGAGGGTAGCATTTTCATCTAGGGGCTCTCCCACTAAAATTGTAGGTTCTGCATAATCTACTGCAAGTTTTCTTGAGAGAATGGTCAAAATGCCTTCCCCTTTAAAAAACTCTTTTACGAAATCATTCTTTGGGTGGAGTAGCATCTTCTCCGGTGTTGCTATTTGTAGTATTTCCCCCTGATTCATTATACAAATTCTATCGGCTAGAAGGAGGGCTTCATCTATATCATGGGTTACAAACACCACGGTTTTCTTGAGCTTTCTTTGAATTTTTCTAAACTCTTTTTGAAGTCTTAATCTATTGATAGGGTCAACGGCTCCAAAGGGCTCATCCATAAGCAAAATTTCCGGATCCGATGCAATGGCCCTAGCAACCCCTATTCTTTGCGCTTCTCCTCCAGACAATTCATTGGGTCTTTTGTTTTTATATACTTCTGTCTCTAACCCCACTAATAGAAGCATCTCGTCGACTCTTTTATTGATTTTGTTTTCTTCCCATTTTAGAAGATGGGGAACAATTCCAATGTTTTTCTTCACATCCATATGAGGAAATAAACCTATGCTTTGAATTACATAACCGATGGTCTTTCGGAGTTCTTCTCCTTTTAACTCATCTATATTTACTCCTCCAACTTGGATTTCTCCTTCATCTCTTTCAATCATCTTATTTATAAGTCTAAGTAGGGTTGATTTTCCACAACCCGATGGCCCAAGAACCACTAAAAATTCTGCTTGGTTTACCGTTAGAGAAAGCTTCTTCACAGCAGCAAAATCCCCATATTGTTTTGTCACATTGGTCATTTTAATCATATATAATCCTCCTAATATTCTTTTCGAAGGCTTTTAAAATATAATCCAGTAATAAAGTAAAAAACACTATTGGGATAACCCCCAGTAAGATTAAATCTGGTGAAGCTTCTCCGAGGCCTAAAAACACAAAGGTTCCCAATCCTCCTCCGCCCACAAGACCTGCCAGCACCGCTCCACCAATGGTTTGAATAAAAGCAATTCGTATACCTGTAAATATTACTGGAAATGCCAGAGGAAGTTCTATTCGAGTTAAAATTTGTAATCTACTCATGCCCATTCCCTGGGCAGCTTCGATTGTGTTTTTATCTACCGAGTAAAATCCAGACAAAGTATTTCTTCCTATGGGCAGTAGTGTATAAAGAGCAAGGGCTATATAGGCGGGAGCCCATCCGATTCCACTAACTCCGATGGCCTTAAAAAAAGAGAGTTTATTTAGTCCCGATAGGGGAACCAAAAGGATTCCAAATAGAGAAAGGCTCGGTATTGTTTCAATAATGCTTAGCGAAACCATAATCTTATCTTCGTATTTCTTTTTGGAATAGGCTAAAAATCCTAAGGGTACGGCGACGATCACGCCGGTGATAACCGAAGCAAAAGTAAGCATACCGTGTATTTTTATGTTGTTATAGAATTGGAGTTTCTTTATATGGTATTCCTTCATTAAAGAAAAATCATCAAAGGCTCCCGTTAGCATAAAGTATAATAGGGACCCAAGAATAGCCAGAATCCCAATGACCTTTATAAATTTATATTCTTGAATTTGTTGAGTGTATTTAGAAAGCAGCATGTAAATACAAAACATCTGAATATAAAAGCCAGAGGATGGACTCAATCTTACCGTGGCGGAACCGTCAATAAATTCTCCAGCCTTTGCCTGTAAACCCCAAAATATAGATACAACTAGCACAGATGCTAGTATAAATATAATGGAACTTTTATTTTTTCCTTCATGCAAAGATAAAGCCATTAAAACGAGCCATAATATCAAAATTATAGCTCCTAAAACCCCAAGGAATTCCAAGCTAGAGTAGCTTGCTCCCTGTGAAATTCTATTCGGCTTTACTATAACCAGGTCTATAAAAACAAATGCTGCCGCTCCAATAGAGGATAACAGCAGCAATGTTTTATCTTTTATTATATTCATGCAATCACCTGTTGCTATATTTAATCTAAAAGTCCTTGTTCCATTAAATATTCTTTTGCTACATCCTTTGAGGATAGTCCATCTACGATTACTTTTTTATTCATAATCTGTAAATTTTCAAGATTCAAAGTTTTAAATGCATCTACAATAATTTTTCTGATTTCCGGATACTTTTCTAAAACCTCAGATCTAACGATTACAGAGGGTTCAAATACCGGTGGAATAGAAAGGGGATCTTCTAGTACTACTAAATCTAGTTCTGGAAGGGAGCCATCTGTACCATATACAAGGGCAACATTTACTCCATCGGTTCCATTGGCTAGAGCACTGATGGTTTCTGCCGTATTACCATGGGGTAGAAAAATAAGTTGTTCTGGTTTCAGTTTAAAACCATAGCCCTCTTCCATACCCAAAAGGCCCATGTTTTTCTCAGCAAACAACTGACTGGTTATAAATTTCACCTCTCCTCCGCCATTTAGATAATCGGCAAAATCTTCTAGAGACTTTAAATTATTCTCCTCGGCAAAATCTTTTCTCACTGCTAACATCTCTGTGTTGTTGGCATCGGCAGGCTCTAACCAGATGAGTCCATTATTTGTTTCATCGTATTCTTTGATGAAATTATATCCTTCTTTTGCATCTCTCCAGATACTCTCCTGTGAGCCTTCAGAATAGTATTGCCCATTTCCAGTGTAATCGATTCCAACATCCAGCTCACCTTGTAAAAGTGCATTTCTATGGACATCAGGAGTTCCAAATTGTACCTTATCGGTAACAGCATAGCCATTTTTCTCAAGAACTAGAAGCACCATATTTCCTAATATCCCACCTTCTGTATCAACAAAGGAACCCAAAACGATGGGATCTTCCGGATTAATAGTTTTTTCATTAGCCTTAACTTCAGGCGAACTACATGCTGATAATGCTGATATTATAAGAATTAAAACTATAGTTAAAATATAAAATTTAGATTTTTTCATTTCAACCTCCATGTTTTATTTAAAATCTTTTATACATCTAATTTTACCCTTCTTAGATTTTCTTAAACTGTAGAGGTCCCCTATTATGGCCACCCTAGATTCAATGACAAGGCCTTGCAAAGGGAAATTTTTCGCTTATTCCCCATTATTTGTGTCCTAATATTTTTAACTGGGTTTACCCACCTTAATTTTTGAGAAAAGCTGTTTTGATTGTAAAGTCCTTGTTCTCTTCTTTTCATTTAATAGAATTCTAGAATGCAAAAAGAGGATACCTAAATATCCTCTTTTATGTCTTGTGTATTTTCTTAGGCTTTTTGCTGGGCAACTTGCTCGCGAATCCAATCAAACCAAGGTTCCATCCCCTGGGCATTTTTTGCAGAAATAGGAATAATTTGGATCTCAGGATTGATTTTATGCACATACGCCGTAAAAAGATCCAAGTCAAAATCAAAATATTCCATGGCATCTATTTTGTTAACAAGAACCACATCTACTACTTTGAACATGGCAGGATACTTCAAAGGCTTATCATGGCCTTCAGGAATACTGATGATCATTGCGTTTTTGGTTGCTCCTGTATCAAATCCCGCAGGGCAAACAAGATTTCCAATATTCTCAAGAACCATAAAGTCAAGGCCCTCAACATCCAAAGCCTCTATGCCCTGCCTAGTCATCTCAGCATCCAGATGGCACATGCCCCCTGTATGAAGCTGTATTACCTTCACTCCTGTCTTATCAATGGTTCTAGCATCCACATCTGAATCAATGTCTGCTTCGATAATGCCAATTTCCATTTCTCCTTTTAGTTGGTTAATCGTACTAACCAGGGTGGTTGTTTTTCCCGAGCCAGGAGAACTCATAAGATTAAGAAGAAAGAGTCCTTTACTTTTTAGCTCTTTGCGTATTTCTTCCGCTTTTTTATCATTCTGCTCGTAAATGCCTTTTTTTATTTCAATAACACGAATTGCACTCATCTTTACTCCTTAGCTAATTTGTATTTCCTTGAGAATGAATTCTCTTCCTGTGAGCTCTTCAAAATCCTCACTTCCACAAGTACATATGCCATTTTGCGTTACTAGAGAAAAAACCTTTCCGCATTTTAAGCAGCGTCCATTGGCAGGGATGATTTCGATTTCCAAAATTGTATCTTCCAGCATCGTATTATAAACTGCTGCAGGAAAAACTGCTTCCACATAGTGGGGAATTACAGAGGCAATTTCCCCAATCTGTAAGACAATTTTTTCCACCTTTTCTGCTTGGTTTTCTCGAGCCGCTTCTTCCACTTGCTTTACAACCTCTATCATAATACCTAGTTCGTGCACTAAAATCCTACTTTCCTATTATTTTCTTCTTAGCACTGTGTACTAGTGTTTTTCCTTTAGTCTTCAGCAAGTTCTTCACCACATAGGGTTTCATTTCACTAAGATCCACGCCCTCAGCATCGGCCACTTTTTCAAGAGTGATGGCATCAAAACGACATTTGGTTGTGCATTGTCCACATCCAACACACATATGCTCATCTACATAGGTCTTACCACAGCTTAGACATCGATCGGCTTCTTCTTGAATTTGTTCTGGTGTAAAGCTCTTTGTTAAATCCCGGAAACTTGTCCTAGAAATGGTCCCACTAACCTTCTCTGGTTCTTGTCTTGGTTTTAGATCAAAACCTTGATAATCAACATTTTCAGTATCCAAAGCGAGATAATTTCTTCTTAGTCTTCCAAGAACAAGGCTTTGACCACGGTGTACAAAGCGGTGAATAGAAATAGCACCTTCCTTGCCCTGGGCTATGGCATCAATGGCAAATTTTGGTCCTGTATGAGCGTCGCCCCCAACAAAGATATCTTTCTCTGCGGTTTGGAAAGTAGTGGCATCGGCTGGGAGGGTTTGATTGGGATTGACTTCTGCTTTACTTCCCTTTAATAGATCACCCCAGACTATGCTTTGTCCGACAGAAATTAAAATATTGTCAGCTTCAAGAAAATATGTTTCTTCTTCATTATAAAGAGGGCTGAATCTATGGTTTTCATCAAAAACTCTTGTACACCTTTTAAACTCAATACCAGTAACTTTGCCTTCTTTTGTTAAAATTCGTTTTGGGCCCCAACCGTTGATAATTTCAATGCCTTCTTCTTGAGCTTCGTGAATTTCTTCCGGTAAAGCAGGCATTTCTTCTGGACTTTCTAGGCAGACCATTTGTACTTTTTTAGCTCCGGAACGTACAGCTGTCCGGGCAACATCAATGGCTACATTTCCTCCACCAATAACGATAGTGTTACCCGAGAGCAGTCTTTCTTCGGTGAGATTTACTCTTCTTAAGAAATCAACTCCGCTATAAACACCTAGGGCTTCTTCTCCTTCGATATTCACTTTTCTCCCACCCTGAGCACCAATGGCAAGATAAAATGCCTTGTATCCTTCTTTGCGTAATTGATCCAAGGTGATATCTTTACCTACATCTACTCCTGTCTTAAATTTGACTCCTAGTTCCTTCAAAACGTCAATTTCCGAATTGATGACGTCTCTTTCCAGACGGAAGGATGGAATTCCCCAGGTCAGCATGCCACCAAGAGATTCTTCTTTCTCAAAAACCGTAACATCATAATTATCAATGGCAAGATAATAGGCACAGCTTAGTCCAGCAGGGCCGGCACCAACTACTGCTACCTTTACATCACTATAGTCATGCTTTTTCTTTGGCACATAACGGTGTTCACTTTTCATATCTTGTTCAGCAATAAAGCGCTTGATCTCGTCAATGGCGACAGAATCGTCCACACTGTTACGAGTACAGGCGTCCTCACAGTAGCGCGGACAAATATGGCCACAGACAGCGGGGAAGGGATTTTCTTGTTTGATCAGCTCAAGAGCTTCTCCGTACTTTCCTTCAGAGGCAAGTTTGATGTAGCCTTGTATCCCGATATGGGCTGGGCAATGGGACTTACAGGGACTGGTGCCTGATTCTAGAACGACTTCTCTGTTTTCTCGATAATCGATATTCCATTTGTCTGCTCCCCACTTGGTATTTCCGGGACGGTCTAGGTGTTTATCCATTTCTGGCAGAGGTTTAATGGAAGGGATCTTTTGGCCCAGTTTTAGGGCGTTAACCGGGCAATGCTCTACGCACTCACCACAGGCAACGCATTTATCGGCATCCACCTTTGCTACATAATTAGAACGGGAAAAGTCCGGATTACGAAACATGTTGGCGTTTCGTAGAGCAAGACATCCGCATCCACAGCAATTACAAATGGCATGGGTGTTTCCACTTCCATCCAGGTTGGGAATTTGATGCATAAGTCCATTTTCTTCTGCCTTATGAATAATCTCAAAGGCTTCTTCTCTGGTAATCTCTTTTGCTCTACCCGTACGAATATAGTAATCAGCTGCTGTGCCCATCTGAATACACATATTTTCTTTCAAATGGCCACAACCTTCTCCCATTTCTTCTCGTACTGTTCTACAGGAACAATCAGAAACAGAGAAAAGCGTGTTCTTATTAAGATAATGGGAGATTTCCTCGTAACTTGCACTTCTTGAATTTCCATCAATAGCCGATTCAATGGGGATAACGCGCATGGGAGCTTTGCCCATAGGTATTACCCCAGGGGCAAGGACCCCTTTTTTCTTTCCATAGGCATCAAATCCAATGGCAATTTCGGGGTATTTCTTCGCGTTTTCCCGATTATTCATAATCATTTCCATATGGCCTGGAACCCAAATTTCCAACCAGTACTTCACTTCGCCCTCTATACTGGCTTCAAAGGCGACGCCGGCAATAGCTAATTTATGTAGTGCATCCTTGACTAAATCAAGGGGCATCTGAACTATGTCTGCTACCTGCTCTGGCGTTCTGTATTCACGAAGTTTAAGACCCATACCCACTTTAGCCATTTCATCGCTAACAATATTCTCCATGACATAGTATTCAGGATCTTCATAGGTAAGTGCACCCTTATCTCCTGGTTTTGTTCTATTGATAAGATTGGCATAATCTAGTAACGCAGGGCTCCTTCTTTTCGGGGTATATTCCCGTGCATAAGGTATATTCTTTGACATTTTTCTCCTCCACTTTCTGTGTCCATGACTTCTTTAAGATGTCCTTGATGTCTATGTTGCCGATAAGGCTTTCACTTCGCGATACCCAGCAAGATCTGTGTAAAGTTCCTCTTTGTAAGGATTTCGTTTTGTTTTCATCACCTTATAAATCATATAACCTAGAACTGCAAGATTTACTAAAAGAGCAATAAGACCTACTGCGAAATATATTCTAGGGTTATAAGTAGAATTTACTGCATATTTTCCCACATCTTGAAAATTCGGGAAAGTTTGAGCAAAGATGCACCAAATAGCTAGGGTGTGAGCCCGGTGTTGCAACCAAGCTCCTTTTCCAATGGTAAAGGCACATAGTGTAGGAGCAAGAAGCAGCGCCAAACCGCAGTACCATGCGTGACCTGGAAGGCAATTGTATGTATAAGAGAAGTTCCATAAATCATATGCAATTATCCAAAACCACAGCATATCGGGCCAAAGCATATCTTGGCTTTTATCCTTTGACGTGATTTTTCGAATACAAATCCCAAACCAACCAGTAATAGTAATAATGTTAATGATGCCAGCGATACCGTTCATATAGTTCCAAGGTCCACTGATCATTACCTGACCTTCGAAGAGTTGTTGTTGTAAAGCAAGACCCCCAATTTGGAAATCTCTAATTACCGCTTCAGCGATATTAATAGCGAGAATCAGAGGAGGAAAGACAAGGATCCATTTTTTGTCTGAGAGTCTCCAAAGGACCTTTCCTTCTTTATCTTTTTTTTCATAGTGCCTAATAAACCAAAAACCAATACATCCTGCCAGGGCGGAATAGACCTTAGCGACATGGAACCAATCGGTATAGGTCTTTTCTTTTAGAACGGTAAACCAAAGAATAGACATAACAATCGGTAAAAGGATAAAGCTTAAAAAAGCTCCTCTTTTTGATTGCCTTGAAAACTCATTAAAAATAAAAAGTGCAGCCAGAACAACAAACCACATTCCCCAGGCGGAAAAGGTCGTCGCACCAGCTGCATAATTGAAAGTAAACATGCTAACCCCCCTTTTGTTGTGTTACCTTAATTGTAATTCAGGGATAGTTTGCAGTCTTTAGACAACTTAACATAATTGTATAGATTTACTTAATAGCAAAACGCTCCAGGGCAGAACAAACAGTTCCATCCACTAGCTTTTCTACCTTAGAAAGTAGAGCTTCAGGATTGAGTTGCATGCCGTCTTTTACCCATTCGGTCATAATACTGTTAAAAAGAACCCTATAATAGTGAATCATAAAATCCTCATCTTCTTTGGAGATTCGGATTCCTGTCAATTCAATACATTCATCAATCACTCCCTTAAGAAGAATATTAGATGTCTCTGTGAAAAAATCATTTACCTCATCCCAATAGTGGGAATGATGAATATTTTGAAACACAAAATTATTGTTTTTTATAAAACAAGTTGTCGTAAGAAAACCGTGTTTCCAAGTGTCAAAAGCCCTACCCTTAGAAACCTCGTCATAGATTTCCTCAAACAGTACATCCTTTAACAAATCTACGATATTCTGATAATAGTAATAAAAAGTTTGCCTATTAACACTAGCCCTCTCACATAACATGATCACTGTAATTTGATCTAGGGGTAATTCTCGTAATAATTCCCAAAAAGCATTTTTTATAGACGTTTTCGCACTCATGTCCACCTCTTTAAAAGTATACCAATGGTAAGCAATGAAATCAACCAAGTCGTTTTTAAAATCTCTTGAAATTAATGCTTTTGATCCTTCTTTAGTCCTTTATTCTAAACTCAATATTATACTAATTGGAATCCATTCTATGCAAGAAAGATAACAGGAAATCTATATTTTATAGAAATTGCTATTGGATCTGAGGGACTTTTTCTTGAATGCTGAAATTGTTGAAGAGTTTACGACAAAACCTTTCCCCTATTTACTTTGCTTATAATATATAGTTCTAGACATTACTATACTGTTTTTTATAGAAAATTCTCTATTAAAATACTCAAAATAGGCTCCCGGAGTTATAATTCCTTGAATCTTGACTATATCTATTCCCGATTGCCCAACAATCTTATCGGCTAGGAGAACACAATTTGTATTTAATCCAAAATACGTTTTAAAAGGCCCTCTTTTAAACTTATAAAACTTTCCTTGAATATTGTTATAAAGGATACTTGCATAGTCTTCTCTAGGCTTACCAGGCACTAAGCTTATCTGGCTATCTAATTCACTTTGAGGTTTCCATCTATATAAATCTTTATGAATATCTGCTATTTCACTTCTAACTCTATCTTTTTGCTCTTCATTTAATTTTAAGCCAAATCCAAACAGGGTTTTTCCCATATGTCCTTGGGAAAATTTTATATAATCGTCTTTATTTGGAGATTCTATAAATACTCCATCAGATATAAGTCCCTTTAATCTGTAGGTTTTCTCGTCATAACTGCCATAAGTCATAATTTTTCCGTCAAAATATATATCTACGTGACCCAACATTCCAAGACCTTTTTCCGTTACATGGATAAGAACCTCCAAATCATATGGAATATTTTCTTTATAAGCAACTAAGTCTTCTGGTCTTATATTTTCCGTTTCAAATGCCCTATTTATTTTCATCAGCATTTTATGCGGAACTAAGGCCACCATAAATACAGGAAGGCTTATTTTAATACGCCTTTTAAAGGAATCCGCAGTTGCTTTAGGGATAAAATC
>JAAYGQ010000064.1 GCA_012727635.1 Tissierellia bacterium
CTTTTCATGGCCAAAGAAGCTTATCTTTAGTATACACAGTTTCTCAAGGTAAAGGAGAGGGGTTTGTTTCCTAAGGTAAGTGGGACACTTGGAAAAATAAGTGTTGCCTTTACTTTGGAAAGTTAGGATATTGGGTAAAACAATAGCAGATAAAGGATAAGAGCAAAACAATTTACACCAGAGGTGTTATAATAGCAAGAGCAATTGATTGGGAGGAAAAAATGAAACTAGTAGAAGGTTTAAATCGCGTTATAGAGGAGCATCTTGTACATTTTGAGATGCCAGGACATAAGGGTAGAATTGAACAAGATATTTACAAATACGATGTAACTGAAATCGCGGGAACGGATAATTTAACCAATCCCAAGGATATAATACTGCAAACCATGGAACTGATCTCAAAGACCTTTGGAAGCTATCAAAGCTTTATCTCGGTTAACGGAGCCACCGGTGCGATTTTTGGCGCCATGAGTACGGCCTTTAAGCCCGGAGATGAGATTATTATGATGCGAAGCTCGCATATTTGCGTCTACGATGGAGCTTTTTTGCTTGGACTAAGACCGAAATACACCTTTTCCGATGGGGATCTTTTAGAGCAACTAAAAGAACTAGTGAGCGACGAAACCAAGGGCGTGATACTCACTTCGCCCAGCTTCTATGGGGAAATCATCGGGGATGAAATTTTTGAGTGGATTGTCAGTAAGGATCTAATCCTAGTTGTAGATGAGTCCCACGGCAGCCATTTAAAGCTTATTGATGATGAGCTCTCCAGCATGCGCTATGCTGATATCGTTGTACATTCTTTTCACAAGACATTACCCAGTATGACCCAGACAGCCATCATGCATCTTTGCAGTCCCCGCTTTTCAAAAAGCTATGCGCAGAAAAACTTAAAACTTTTTCAAAGCACTTCACCAAGCTATGTACTGATGCGAAGTCTTGATATTGCCACGGATATTTATATTTCTCAGGGGAAAGAACTTATGCAAGAGCTTCTATCCAATTGCGAAGAATTCAAAAGAGATCTCGAAGAGAAGACGGATTTCAGAATCATTTATCAAGAGGGAAAACAAGATAAAACCAGACTTCTAATTCGTCATATCCACTCGGTGGACTATGCCCATATCGATGATGAACTAAGAAAGATGGGAATACAAACGGAATTTCAATCCCAACAGGGTCTTCTTTTAATGCCTAGTATTATGAACATCAAAGAAGATTTTGTCCGTCTATTGGATGCTCTTCAAAGGGTGGATATTCTGAAAAAGGCGCGGATCACCTATAAAGTTTTTAGACCAGAAAAGGCCATGGAAATAAGACAGGCCTTTCTACGACCCTCCCAGCTTTGCAGCTACCGGGAGGCTCTAGGTAGAATTGTCAGTGAATATGTCATTCCCTATCCTCCGGGAAGTCCCATTCTTGTTCCCGGTGAAATTATGAATGAGGAGTTGGTGGATTATCTGGAGGACTTTAGAGGAAATATCGTTGGTTTAGAGAAGGAAGGCTTTGTCAATGTTTTGTTAGAGGAGGCCTAAGTCACTACTCAGAGGGCTCCAGCTATGGTATAATGGAGCCGGAAAGGTTAGTGCAATATGAATAAAAACAATAGGGGATTTATGTCCCTGGCCAAGACTTTGGCTGAATGGCTTAAGGCTCTGGCCACCTCGGTTGCCATCTTAGCGCTGATTATGATTTTTATTCAGCCCACCTCGGTAATCAACTCATCGATGCTTCCTAACTTTATCGAGGGTGACAGACTTTTAATCAGCAGCTTATCAAAACCCAAGAGGGGCGATGTAGTGATCTTTGATTCGGGGATTCCCCTTAGTGAGAGTCGTTGGAAGAACCTAAATGCCATTCAAAGGCTTTTTGTAAAGCC
>JAAYGQ010000065.1 GCA_012727635.1 Tissierellia bacterium
ATGGTGCCCACCAAGATCCTCAATACAATGTCCTTTATAGAAACATCAATATGGTGCGCTCATACGTTGATGCCGCTGAAAGCAAGAAGATTATGGCCTGGGCCGACATCAATCAAATTGATGGCGCTCATAACGCCAATGCCACGGCTAGAGATGCTTGGAAGGTTATGCCTGAACTGCTGGTTCAACATGGGATCAACTCGCGTTTTAGTGAAAAAGTAGGAATGAAGCCCAGCAATATTTCTCTTTCTACGGTTCCACCCACAGCGGCACCCATTCCCACCATGCGCTATGACCTTCCCTATGCCCTTGCCCTTCGTCAGTTTTTTGACAGGTACAAAATGCGCGCCCAAATGAATACCAAGTACATTACCTCCTCCTCCAGGGAAGCTACGGTAACCCATGTGATGAATATGCTGATTTCCAGGCTAACCAGTGCCGATATTCAGTCTACCATCACTCCCGATGAGGGAAGAAATGTTCCTTGGCATATGTTTAATATCGAAGCCTGCGATACGGCCAAACAATCCTTAGTTGGTATGGATGGACTTTTAGAAATGGTGGAACTCCGTAAGGATGGTTATCTACCGGCTAAGGCCCGGGAGATTCAAGAAAGAGCCGTGCTTTATCTTGAAGAAATGATCCAGATGGGTGGCTATTATGAAGCCGTTGAAAGAGGCATGTTTGTTGATTCCGGTGAATACCCTGAGCGCAATGGCGATGGTATCCCTAGGGATATTCAAGGGGGTATTGGTGCCGGTACCGTCTATGAGCGGGCCGAGAACTACATGGCTCCTGTAACATCCCACTACGGCTATAACAATACCATGCAATATGGTGTGGATCCCGAGAAGGCGTCAGAGTTAATCGGAGGATGTAGCTTTGAAGATCGCAGTAAGATTCAGTATATCGATGAACTCGATCCAGTGGACAATGTAGAAACAAGACTGGCCGAAAAAGAAGCCTACCGTAATACCAATATGGTTATGCCTGAAGTAGAGTGGCTAGCCGATGGCACGGTTCAACTGGAACTTCTTCTTCCTGTGCCTATGCAGGTAGCAAAGTATGCGGCTCTTGAGTACGCAAAGCATATGAACATGAAGGACGCTGAAGTAATCCATCTTGAGTGTATGCATCCTTCTGAAGGAACAAGAGTACAGCTAAAAGGTAAAATTGACTTTGCAGTAGACCTAACAACCTTAGAGATTCCTCCAGAGCCTAAGATTTATTCCGATCAAGAGCTGTGGAGTGAACTGGAAGCTCATCCTATGAGAGTTATCGCCGGAACCGTTGGTGAAGACGAGCACTCTGTAGGCCTTCGTGAAATCATCGACATCAAGCACGGTGGCATTGAAAAATGGGGCTTTAATGTTGAGTATCTTGGAACCTCAGTTCCGATTCAAAAACTTGTGGATGCTGCTATTGAGATGGAAGCCGATGCCATTATGGCTTCTACCATCATTTCCCATGATGATATCCACTACAAAAATATGCAAAAATTAAATGACTACGCCATTGAAAAAGGCGTTAGGGATAAACTGGTTATTTTAGCCGGTGGAACCCAGGTTACTCCTGAACTTGCCGTTGAACACGGTATGGATGCTGGTTTTGGTCGAGGCACCAAGGGTGTGCACGTGGCCACTGCCATTGTTCAGGGTAAAAGAAGGATGAGAGGCGAAGATGAGTAAAGTTCTGGTCTACGAAATCGGTTCAACAACGACTTTGGTCAATGCTTTTGCCGATCTAGATACAGAAAACCCCCGTTTTATTGGCGGGGCTCAAGCGCCAACAACCGTGGCCCAGGGTGATGTTACCCTGGGTCTTCGACAAGCCCTTGAAGAATTAAGGACCAGTTTTCCTGAAGAATCCTTCATCAATACAAGGATTCTTGCCAGTAGCTCTGCTGCCGGAGGCCTAAGGATGACGGTTCATGGACTGGTCGAAGATATGACAGTTAAGGCTGCAAAGGAAGCAGCCCTTGGTGCTGGAGCCAATATAAGTTTTCTTACATCGGGTAAACTGCGTAGAACCGATATCTCAAAAATCACTGAAGTTAACCCTAATATTATTCTTATAGCAGGGGGTGTTGATTATGGAGAACGAGATACGGCTATTTATAATGCAGAATTAATTGTCGCTCTTCCCTTAAAAGTACCGGTTATATATGCTGGAAATTGTGAAAATGATGAAGAAATAAAGTTGATTTTTGAAGAGGCGGGTAAGGGCGAGCTTCTTCGAATCGTTGAAAATGTCTATCCGAGAATCGATCAGCTCAATGTTCTTCCCACAAGAAAAGTCATTCAAGAAGTCTTTGAAGAACATATCGTTCACGCCAAGGGTATGGAAAAAATAAGAGAGATTGTGGATTCCCATGTTGTTCCCACACCGGGTTCGGTAATGCTGGCAACAGAGCTTCTCGCTAGCCTCTGCGCCGATGTTATGACTATTGATGTAGGGGGAGCCACTACTGACGTCCACTCCGTGACCCAGGGTAGTGAAGAAATTGGTAGAATTCTTATTTCTCCCGAACCCCTAGCTAAAAGAACCGTAGAAGGAGATCTTGGACTCTTTGTAAATCACGAGAACATTATCCATAGCTTCATTGATAAGGAGCTGGAGAAAGCCTCGGGACTTAACGAAGAAGAGTTAAATTACGAGCTGGACCATTATAACTCCATTCCAGAAAGAAAAAATGCCAAAAAGCTTGTACAAGCCTTGACTCAAAAGGCAGTGATTACTTCGGCCCATCGTCATGCCGGTCATCTTATTGATCTCTTCTTTAGCGGAGGCAAAAAAAGTGCTGCTATGGGAAAAGATCTAACAAAAATAAGGGCTATTATTGGGACTGGAGGAGCTCTGACTCAGCTGGAAGGCGGAGAAGAAATTCTACTTTCCATTCCGGCCTCAAATAAAGGAGATCGACTTCTTCCTCAAGAGGGGGTAAGGGTTTTCCTTGATCACTGGTACATTATGGCAAGCCTGGGTGTATTGAGTATGGAACATCCTGTTAGTGCTTTAAAGCTACTTTTAGAGAGCCTTAGCCTTGAAGAGGATGAGTTCTGCTTTGATGATTTAACCGATGCTCAAAGCGACGATACAAACGAATAAATGCGACGACAATAACAAAAATGAAACCTCCAGATTAAACTCTGGAGGTTTTTGATAAAGTGGCTAAATGTCTTTTCTAGACACTTTAAGAGAAACTTCAGGTTATATAAGTTATAGAAAGTCAAAATTGCGTTATAAAAAATCATATTTTAAGAAAACAATAATATTCACAAACAGCAGTACAATTAAATGAAACTCACCTCTGAGAGACAGCTTTTTGAAATACAAAATACATTTATATGTGTTACAAGTGCTGCAGGTTTTAAATGGTAGAAGCTTTCGAGAAATATTTTGCCAGCGATAGGATAGAATATTACTCCCAAGAGACATAACGGTATGCTGAACTTAAAGCTTATACATTGGATCCATCGAAGAAATTGGAGTCTCTAATGATCATAAATATCCCTAAACTGATAACGAAATCTTCTCAAGCAGTGGATATCATAAAAAAGTTGTGTTATTTGTTTTATTGTTTTTTTATAGCTGCTATACACCAGGATGAGGGAGGATTACCGACTTTTTACCAGCAACCATTGAAAATATAGAGAAATTTAAAATTTAAAAAATAAATAGATTTAATCAAAGAATAAAAAACAATAAAACCTAAAATGGAGTTTTCATAATAAAGAGTAAATTAACGATTCTTTGGACCAGTGCAGATCCAATAACTGCCGAGTCTATGGTGTTTATGTATGCGGGAAATTGCCTTCGTAGACAGTGGTGGCAAGAAGTAGAAATTATTGTTTGGGGTGCAAGTACGAAACTTGTGGTAGAAGATAAATCCGTTCAAGAAAAACTACTTGATTTAAAAGCACAAGGTGTAAAGGTGCGCTTTTGTATAGCCTGTGCTTCTAATCTTAATTTAATTGAAGAAATTGAATCATTGGGTTTTGAATTAGAGTCTATGGGACCACCACTGACAGAAATCCTTAAAAATAATGGAAAGCTTTTAACGATTTAATTTGGGGGAAAGAGTAGTTGCTACCATAAAAGTTGAGTAGCTCCATTCTAAGCCAGTGGTAAAGGTTTTTATAAAAAAAAAATCTCTAGGCTGATTCCTGGAGATTTTTGTTAGAGTAGATGAATGTTTTTTTCTGAGCATTCTTTAATGATCTCATCAGACCAAATGGAAGATTGTACCTCTCCAATATGCCGTTTTTCTAAAAAGTACATACATATCCTCGATTGACCGATACCACCACCGATGGTGTAGGGGAGGCGACCACCAAGAAGATCTTGATGGTATTTTTGGCTTATTCGGTCCATAGTACCGCTTTTTTCTAGTTGTTCAAGAAGGCTTATTTCATCAACCCGTATGCCCATACTGGAAAGCTCTACAGGGCATTCTAGAACGGGATTCCAGAATAGAATATCGCCATTTAACATCCAGTCGTCATAGTCGGGGCTTCTTCCGTCGTGTTTTTGTCCGGACTCCAGTAGATCCCCGATACCGTGAATAAAAACAGCCCTATAGAGCCTTGTGATGGCTTCTTCTCTTTCTACCGGAGTAAGTTTTGGATATAGATTTTCAAGCTCCTGGGAGGAGATGAAGGCTATTTCTTCAGGAAGCTTCTCGGAAAAGGCTCCAGGATAAATATCGTTAAGATAGATTTCGGTATTTTTAAAGGCAAGGTATATTTTTTCAACCACACCTTTTAAAAATTCTAGGTTGCGTTGTTCTTTTCGAATTCTCAGTTCCCAGTCCCATTGGTCCACATAGATCGAGTGAAGGGCGTCGAGCTCTTCATCCTTTCGTATAGCGTCCATATCGGCATAGAGACCCTCGCCATAGTCAAAGCCATACTTATTAAGGGCATCTCTTTTCCATTTAGCCAGAGATTGTACGATTTCTACGGAGAAACCGTAGCGAGACAGTTGAAATTTTACTGGGATTTCTACCCCGGATAAATTGTCATTTAGACCGGTTTCAGGGCGCACAAAAAGGGGAGCAGATACCCGTGTTAAATTAAGGGATGTGGCTAGGGCAACTTGGAAATAATCTTTAATTTGTTTAATAGCTACTTGAGTTAGACGGATATTAAAATCTTGCACTCTATCACCTTTTTTTTCTTTAGGATATCATCAGTCTAATTATCATTGGAGCTTTCGTCAAGCAGAATATAATGTAGCCTTAAAAATAATTCTAAGCTATGGTATACTCAGTTTCAGGAGATGATAATGGATATATTTGATTTAATGCGAGAAGAACAAGCAAAAAAAACCGCCCCTTTAGCCGAAAGAAGAAAACCTCAAAGTCTTGAGGACTTTGTAGGCCAGGAAGAAATTCTAGGGGAAGGCACCCTTTTAAGAAGAATGATTGAAGCCGATCGGCTGCGTAGCATGATTTTTTTTGGTCCAACGGGCATTGGAAAAACATCTTTAGCTCAGATTATTTCTCAGATTACCAGCTCTTATTTTGTTTCTCTTAATGCTGTTACCAGTGGCATAGCCCAGCTCAAAGAGGTAATAAAAAAAGCTGATGAACAGCTTGTGATGGAAAATCGAAGTACCATTCTATTTATAGATGAGATTCACCGGTTTAATAAAGCCCAGCAGGATGCTCTATTACCCCATGTAGAAAAAGGAACAGTTATATTTATTGGAGCTACAACGGAGAATCCTTATTTTGAAGTAAATGCAGCTCTGCTTAGCCGATCTTTAATATTTGAAATGAAACCACTAGAGGAAAAAGATTTACTCAAACTACTAAAAAGTGCCCTTAGTAAAGATGGAGAGCTTCTAAAACAAAATCTATACATCGAAGATAGTGTTCTTGAGCAAATCGTCAAAGAATCCTCCGGAGACGCTAGAAGGGCCATGAATATTTTGGAACTTGCTGCCCTTACTACAAAACCAGAGGATGGTAAACGCATATTGACAAAGGAGATTATCTCCCAGAGTACTCAAACTCCCTACCTTAAATACGATAAAGGGGGAGACTATCACTATGATGTTATATCGGCCTTTATAAAAAGTGTCCGTGGTTCTGATCCCCAGGCTGCCATATACTATTTAGCTCAGATGCTGATTTCAGGTGAAGACCCTAAATTTATAGCCAGAAGACTTATCATTTTAGCCGCAGAAGATATCGGCCTAGCCGATCCTCAAGCTCTCGTAGTTAGCAATGCCTGCTTTGAAGCCATTCACAAAATCGGCATGCCCGAAGCACGAATTATTCTAAGTGAAACAACAATTTATCTTTGCCTTGCTGAAAAAAGCAATTCAGCTTATCTTGCCATTAATGATGCCTATAATGCAATAAAAGAACTGGGCCCTAAAGATGTACCGGCTCATCTTCAGGATAGCACTAAAAAAAGACTCTCGAAGTCCACAGAAGTCTATCTTTATCCCCATGATGAAAAAGTAGGGTGGGTAACTCAGGACTATTTGCCAGAAAAACTCAAGGGTAGGAGCTTTTACGAGCCGAAAAACCTTGGAAAAGAGGAAAATCTGGTAAAAGAATGGAAAAATCGAATTATTAAGTAAACATAATATATTGCTCCTAAAACGAAAAACTTCGTTGAGGGAGCTTTTTTGTCCTTTATTGACAAGGTATAAGAATAAAATAGAATCAAAATATATAGTTGAACTATAGACTATATGTATATATAGAACAAAATACAGCTGATCACCACAATAAACAGAGAAGCTTAAGAAATATGAAGCATAATTATCACTACTTGATAAAAAAAGAAATTATATTGTTAAATAATAAATAAATGAATAACGTTAATGGAGAATATTCCATCTAGCTTTCAACTATATAAAGGGTTGAGAAGTTATTTTATGGTTGTTAAAGTAGCTTTAGGAGGAAGCCATGAAACGATTTCTCATGTTAGTAGTAGTAGCTGTATTGTTAAGCGGATGTTCCCAGCTTAGCATTTACGATGAATATATACAAAGGTGGAATTTGGATTTACCACGGCCAGCGGAGGTCAATCTTGGTAAGCTTATAAAAAACCTACCTAAAGAGTACGATGATTTTGATTTGATCTTTACCTACCATGAAGATGTAAGACTACAGGATAAGGATATCTGTAAAGAGCTTAGCGATGAAGAGCGATATGAAATGATTGCTAGGCTGTATGAGCTGTATAAATTTAAGGACAATAAAACCACCGAAGAAAAGCGCATACAACTAGAAGAGTTTCTTGAAATTGACCTAGGCCCCGGAGCCATGGCCTACAAAGGCGTTACTCAAAGAGAACATGTATTGCTTCTTCCTAGAGTGAATCCATTAGAAATCTATATGCTCCGTACATTAAATTAGCAATAAAGGGAAGTTGACAAAAGCAGCTTCTCTTGTTATTATTAAATCAACTATTCCTTAAATGTATATTTTGGGAATAGATGGAGGTACAATGAAAATTAGATTAATAAGTATGAGAGCTCTTATAGAAGAAGCCTTCTTCCCCGAAAGGGTCCTTGATTATTGTAGTCGTTGTGAAAACTACAACATGCACTTTGCCTGCCCTAATCATCAATTTAATATTTCGGCCTTACTAAATCGGTATCCCTTTGTTCTTGTTATTAGCCACAACCTGCCGGTAAATATTGACGAGTACTATTACTGGAGAGATATTATTGATCCGATCCTTATGGGGTATGAAAATAAACTTATGGGTCAAAGCCTTCTTGCAGGTTCCTGTAGGAACTGTGATTTTTGTTTTAATAAGGGCGCCCAGGACTGTGAATTTCCTCAACTTCTGCGTTATAGCTTAGAGAGTCTTGGTTTTGACCTTAGCGCTCTTCTAGCACAGTTTTTTAATGAGGAATTGAATTTTAGAACCGATAATCTTAATTTGGTCTATGGGATGCTTTTAAAACAAAGACCTGATCAAATTTATCTGAGTGAACTGGAGGGAGAACTTCTTGGAATATCATATTAATACAAAGGGAAGTAAGCCACAGCAGCTTATTCGTGAAGAAATAGAAATTCTAGATGCGTTAAAAGAGTTGGAACTCAATATGCCTCTTTTTATGAGAGATTATTTTATATTTTTGCGGGGATCGGTGGCCCCATCTACTGCCCTTGCCTATATTAGGGATATAGAATTTTTCTTTAGTTATCTTCTAGGTGAGACTCTCCTATCTAAGGCAGAAATCATAAAAGACATTACTTTAGAAGATCTGGCTAAGCTTCGTTCTAGGGATCTAAATGAATTTCTTGGGGACTATTGCCGGAGATATTATAAGGAAATTGATGGTGAGCTCCACGTTTTTGAAAATAATAATGCCAGTATTTCTAGAAAGCGCTCCAGCCTGTCTTCCCTATTTCGCTTTTTCTACCGCAATGAACAGCTCAAGGAAGATCTAAGCGGTGGACTGAACCCCATAAGAATGCCTAAACCACAGCCTGACGCTATTAAACGCCTCCATAAAGAGGAAATTACTGAGCTACTTTACGTAGTAGAGACCGGTGATGGACTTAGTGAAAAGGAGCTTATCTACTGGGAGAAAACAAAGTATAGAGATCGTGCCATCCTTCTGTTTTTTATTACCTATGGACTGCGCCTAAGAGAACTCGCCAATCTGGATATTTCCAGCTTTCACTTTGGACGCAAGGAATTTACAGTTTATCGCAAAAGAGATAAGCAAACAACCCTTCCACTAAATGATACTACACAAAAAGCACTGGATGAATATCTTAATCTTGAAAGGGCTCCTGCCGGCGATGACGCTCTTTTTCTCTCCCTTCAAGGCACAAGAATAACCCAAAGAGCGATCCGAGATCTGGTAAAAAAATATACAGCCCTTGCTATGAAGACTTCTCGCTCCCAGGGCTATAGTCCACACAAACTCCGTGCAACGGCCGCCAGTACGCTGATCGAACGTGGTTTTAGCATCTACGACGTTCAGAACCTTCTAGATCACGACAATGTAACTACAACACAACTTTATGCAGCCCATAAAAAAAACGTTAAAGCCGACATAATAATGAATTTTGAACTGGATGAAGGAAAAAAAAGCCCCTAGGGCCTCAATATATTTGAGGCCTGAAGGGCTTCTTCTTTTTGTGGAACTTCTAGTAGTTGACCCGGATAAATAAGATCATTGGTCAGTCCATTTAATTTTTTAATAAGATAGATGGCTTCTCTGGGATCTTCCGGAGAAATTTCCTGGGCGAGATTCCAAAGAGTATCGCCTTGACCAACCTGTAAAGTTACCGTTATAAGGGGATGGGGAACCATGATGAGTGGTTCTTGGCGCGGTGTATATACATAAAGGGCGGCCACCAGGAGAAATAGTATAAAAAGACGACTTAGAAATTTAATGGGATATTTGATTCTCATAACAACCTCCAAACGTATGTTCTATTTACAGAATAACAGAACATCTGTTCGATGTCAAGGTTTTATGCAAAATCTAATTATTATTAGGAAAAATGTTGTATTTACTGTGTTGCTCTAGCGAGAATGCCTTTACTGGGATCATTGAAACTTCTTAAAGTATTTTATCAAAGCACAAAAAACCCGCCTCTATGGTAAAGGCAGGTTTTTCCCTTTATTTATAATTGCGGCTTTTATAGGGTATTTCCCCTACTCCATCGATTGTGTTAAATTTCATTGCCAGTTGGAAAAAGTATCCAGACAAAAGATTTGCAAAATCAAAGATGCTAGGTTCTACTTTGTTTGCCTTTTCTTCAAAGCGATAGAGGAGTCGTACTATTGCTTTTGAGTCCGCTCTTAGTACATGGGCCAAACTGCCTCTTTGGGATCCTGCCGGAAGCACGAACTTATCGTAGAGATGAGCGTTTGATGCTTCTAGCTCCCCTATCCTTTTAACTAAGAATTCGATTTCTTCTTGTTCAATGCTAAAAAAGGTTCTTAGACTGGGATTGAGGTGATAAATCATTTCATCAATTTTTAAAAGCTCTTCTTTTAATTCCTCTTCATCACATAACGAGGCCAAAAGTCCAGTCATGGAAGCTAAGCGATCAGTCATTATTTCAAAGTCGCAGCGAAGATCCTCCGAGGCATCGGATAAAAAAGGATAGGCTTCGTAGGGACTGCGGTATCTTTTATTCATAGTTTATTCCTTTTTAAAGTCTTGCCATCGGCTTAAAGACTTTGTCATGTAGGACACAATGTCCATATCATAGATTTTCATTAAAAAATCACTGGTTATAAGTTCATTGGCTTTTCCCATTCCGTGGATTTTACCATCCTTCATAAACAGAAGGTTCTCTGTCAGTTCCATGGCTAGATTGATATCATGAAAAACACCGACTACAGCATGGTTTTCTTTGACTGCCCACTTTTTAAGATAAGTCACTACATCGATTTGATACTTTATATCCATATGATTGGTGGGCTCGTCAAGAAGAATAAGTTCCGGTTCTTGAACTAGGGTATGGGCAAGATACACCCGCTGAAGCTGGCCTCCCGAGAGGGTATTTAAGTGTTTGTTTTTGAGTTCCATTAGATTGGTGCTCTCCATGGTTTCTTCCACTACTCTCATATCTTCCTGTGTGGGTTTGCCAAAAAGGTTTTGCCTTAGGAATCGGTAGCGCCCCATCATTACCGTCTCGTAGACCGTATAGGGGAAATGCACATGATTGATTTGGCGCATTAGGGCTATTTTGCCAGCGATTTCTTTTCGCTTCATTGATTTGATGGACTTGTCCGAGAGTTCGATCTCCCCTCTATGATGAATAATACC
>JAAYGQ010000066.1 GCA_012727635.1 Tissierellia bacterium
CCGGCCACTCGGTAATTGGGATCTATATCCAGAACATGAAAGTTCTCTTTAATAATCGCACTACAAAAAGAATGGATAGTAGAAATCTGGGCCCGGGGAAGTTTTTTAAGCTCCTGGGCAAAAAAAGCACCCCTAGCTCCCCTGCCTTTTTCCACCAGTTGCCGCCGGATTTTTTCTTTCATATCCTTGGCTCCGGCTCGGGTAAAAGTTATCACTAAAAACTCATCTAAGGAATACCCTTCTTCTAAAAGCTTTAGGATTCTCGCCGTAAGAACAGCGGTCTTTCCTGAGCCGGCAGCTGCCGATACAAGGATATCTACTCCCCTAGTATTGATGACTTCTTTTTGCTGATCGGTCCACCTCATTAGAGAACCTCCATAATCTGTGTATCACTTAATTGCTCGAAAACGTCATAGTTGGCTCCAGGGCTCCGGGGATCAAAGCGGCAAATGGCTTTGTACTCACAGCTATCACAGGCCTTGGTGAAACCCGGCCCGCCTTTAGGGTCGTACATTGGCAGTATCTCCATAGAACCTTCAAGAATTTTATCCACATAGGACTGAGCAAAATCCCTACTCCTCTGCAGAAGATGTTCTGCCTGCTGGGAATCCAGAACCTTACTTCCCTTGTAGTATTCTCCTTTTTTGCTGATTTTCAGGGGCAAAATACCCCTACCCACCTCGGGGTCATAGGCCAGGGCCAGGGACTCATCACCAATAAAGAGTCCGTCGTATTTGAGAAAGGCCCTTTGATCTTTAGCACTCGCTGACCCTTTAAGGTCCTCCACTATTGGATCATGCAGTCGGAAGTAAAATACACCGGCGGGTTGCGACTGGGGTTTTTCCGATCGAAAACCATCGATATAGAGCATGAGCTGAAGATCGATTCCCTGGAACACCTTATTTAAATCGAAACTTTTTCCTCCGGTTTTATAATCAATGGCAACAAAATGATCTCCTAGGATATCCACCCGGTCGATGATGCCGCGAAAGGTATAATTGTCTTCTTCGATGGTAAAACTCTGCTCAAAATAGCGTGGCTTAAATTGACTCTTATCACTTTGACTAATAAGATAGTCCAGAAGAACTTCTAGAGTAATTAAACTCCGTTCTAGCAGATAGCTACCAGCTCCTCCCGATAGAAAAGCTCCATAATCCTCTTTCTCCTTAAGAAGTTCCTGGGAAATCTCCTTTATATAAGAAGGGATCTGGCTTCTGTCAAAAAGACCCTTAGTATAGTCCGCCATGGCCTTTTCCATAATCTCGTGGAAAAAATTGCCGATATCCATTACATCAATTTTATAGGCCTTTCTTTTTCTTGCCTTGAGATCGTCATTGACAAAATATTGGAAGGGACAGCGCCGAAATCGCTCCAAACGAGAAATCGAAAGATATAACCTTTTATCGGCCCTTTTTAAAGGAGCTAGGGGTTGGGGCCCTTCCAGTATTTTCCGGATTTCATCCAATCTATCTTGAGATAAGCCATAGATGATTTCTTCTCTATTTTCTCTAAGGGCTCTAAGCCCATAGCGAAAACTCATTGAAGAATTAAGGGGATAATAATCTCTAAGATAGGCATCGCTATGGGCGCTGGAATAAAACACAACCGAAGTTCGCTCCATTATTCTTTCCATAAAAATAGAGGGAATTTTGCTTTTTCCTTGAAGATCCGCCAAGGCATAGCTAAAAAAATATTTCTTTTCAACAAGGCTAAGGGCAGTAAATAAATCCAGCCTATCGAGCTCTTCCTTGTGCTCGAAATTATCGTAAAGCGCAAAACCTTGCTCTTGAAGTAGGCGTTTGTCTTCTTCTTTTAAAAGAAGGGCCTCTGCATATTCCCGGGGTAAAAGTCCATCGTTCATGCCACAAAAGTATAGATAGTCCACGGGATCATGGGTACTACGAAAAAGAGTAGCAAGGCGTATTCTATCGACGGCGGGAGGGATAATTCCTAGACTCATCTTTGAGAGTCCCACTACAATTAGCTTGCTATAGGCTGAAAAGGAAATTGCTTCGTCGGGGCCAACAGAACTCAGCTGAGAAATAAGTTCGAGAAGACTCTCCCAAAGCTGGGAAAGAAGCTGGGCCTGTTCGCCCTCTCCTTTTCCAGCATAGAAGTTGGATTCTTCTTCCAATCTTTTAGCAAATTCCAACTCCTCTAATAACTGCCTTAAAAGTATTTCAAAGTTCGCTGGATTCTCTTTTTTCTTAAAAGACTCTTCATAGGAAAGAAGAACTCCCAGGAATTTATGGCGTAGCGCCTCCATGGCCTCATCGGAGAAACTTTCTCTAAATCTTTTTCCCCCAATACCTCTACTAAAGCAATAATTTTCAAATAGATCCAGTTCCTCCCAGTCTTCTTCCGGAACATAGCCCTTTAAAAATCCCAAAACTTCCTCCCGACGAAGTCCTCTTTCATAACTTCTGAGTAAGGAAAGAAAAGTTTGAATCATAGGGCTCTCGAGAATGGAACGTCTTCTGTCGCTAAAAAGTGGAAGTCCCAGATAGGTAAATATTTGTCTAAAGACAAAGTCATAGCTTTCCATATCAGAAACTAGTATTTTAAAGTCACCATATTTAAGGGAGGGATCCTCCTTCATCCGCTTAAGAATATGTAGTCCTACAAACTCCGCTTCGGTATAGGGATCTTTAGCAGAAAATACCTCAGGGTGAAGATTCCTATTTTCTCCTTCCTCGTAGAGGAGTTCTTGGCAAAAGAGGATTCTTTCGTCTAGGGGGTTTTTATAGTAAAGAAGTCTGCAGCTAAAGGCTCGCTCCAGAGCCTCCTTTGTTCTTTTAGTCGGCATAAAAATATCGTCCTCTTCGAAGCTAAGGACAACATGAATTTTAGTATGGGGGTTCATAGCCCCAAGCATCCGCCACTGTCTATAATCCAGGGCTTTATAGCCCAAAATCCAGACCTCATCGGTGGAATAGAGCCCCTCCACGGGACTTTTATCAAAAACATCCAGAGCGGCACCCTCATAAAAACTTTCGCCCTTAATTTTCTTCTCATAGCCCTGGTATATAAGACCCAACTCCTTTAGTCTTCCACTTTCTTCCAGCTGAAGAATTGTCTGCGCTAAAATGCCAGTTCTTTCAAAAAGTTCAATAGCTGAACTTAGTTCTTCGTAAAAACCCTCTTTATCGAAGCTCTTACCGTAGAGAGGAAGTTCATCCTTAAGCTCCTCTACTACTCTGCGAAGAAGAAGGTACTTTCCTACATCACTGATCATCTCTTCACAGTCATAGCGCTCCATAGCCCGGGTAAGTAGCCTTGAAAAACTTGTAACCTCATGAAATAGAAGCCCGGAAAGGTCCATGGTCTCAATGATATCCCTTTCCAGATCCAGGGTAGCCTGCTCCGGCGTAATTACCGAGGCGCTAGGGGCCGATAAAATTTCTTCGTATATCCGCCGCCTTTTTTCTTTACTGTCTCGACCCAGATGTAAAACCATAGTATCTCCTCTCAATAAAATATAAAATAAGACTTGTTATGCTGAAAACAAAAAGGATCAGCAAAGTGAAATAATAAAAGAAAGCTTCAGGCAGAAGGGTAATGAGCTTACTATCAGCAGGAAAAAGCCAAAGATCATTATTAAAAAAAACGCGGTGCATCAAAACAAAGGCTCTTTCAAAGAAGGCTCCGGCCAAGGCTAAAAAGGCCAAAAGCCCTAGAGACGTAAAAAGCTGATCGCGCAGCAGCCTTGTCTTTAGAAAATGCGATGACAAAATTGCAATCAATAAGAAAACCAGAGCAGCCCGGGCAAGCCGCGTAAAAAGAAGCCTTACTTCGGCCATATGAAAGACTTCCTGGGCACCAAAAAGACTCTTCCCATCTTTTTCAATAAGAAGATGTTCCTGGTAACCATATAAGTAATCCCTCATGGCCAAATTAGCTTCCTGTAGAAAAGCTTTATCGTAGCCACTGGAGCGCTCTACACCGCTAAAACCTTGAATTAGATCATAGACCGGCACCAGAGAGCAAAGAATCAGTAAAATTCCTAGGAGCAGCCCAAGGCTAAAAAATAAAGATGGTATTTTTCTTAGCATATTCACCTCTACATTATTATAACATAGGCCTATGAAAAAACCCCCGTAGAGGGGGTCATTGATTCTTTACATCCTGCCATAAATCATCATACACTTTTATAAAAGGCCCTGGATCTCGAAACACCTCCAGCTCCTTTAGTTTATTTTTAGGAGGGTAGGCTACCTCTGAATCCCTAAGCTCTTCCTCTAAAAGTTCCTTTGCTGCTGAACTGGGAATGGAGTAATAAACAAACTCGGAATTTTGTGCGGCATTTTCCGGACTCAGCATAAAATTGATAAAGGCTTCGGCATTCTCAGGATTTTTGGAACCAGCAGGAATTACCATGGCGTCAAACCAAAGATTTGAACCTTCCTTTGGAATAATGTACTCAAGATCTTCATTATTCGATAGAGCGTCCATAGCGTCGCCGGAATAGATAACCGCTAGGGCTGCTTCTGCATTAATCATGACATCCCTAGTCTGATCAACAAGATAGGCATAGACAAGGGGATATTGTTTTTCAAGAAGTTCCTTAGCCTGCTCCATCTCGCCGGAATCTACAGAATTCATAGAATATCCTAGATATTTAAGGGCTATTCCCAGTGAGTCCCTGGAAGAGTCCAACATAATAATTTCTCTGCTATACTTCTCGTCCCAGAGAATCCCCCAAGAATCGACGACATCGTCTACCAGGGTAGTATTGTAAATAATCCCCAAGGTGCCCCAGAAAAAAGGCGCTGAATATTCCTGATGGGGGTCATAGACATGATTAAGATACTCGGCATCGACATATTTTATATTGGGCACATTTTGCCAGTTGATTTTTCGCAGCATACCATCTTTTATCAAACGTTCAATCATATAGTCCGAAGGCACCACCACATCATAATTGGTCCCTCCACTTTTCAATTTGACATACATATCTTCATTGGTGTTAAAGTTAGAGTAAATGACGGTAATCCCTGTTTCTTCTTCGAATTTTCTTAAAAGATCTTTGTCTATATAACTTCCCCAGTTATAAATATTCACAACTTCTCCACGGTTTTGTCCTTGGCTACAACCACTTAGAAAAAGCAGTAGGAGAAGAAGACCCACAATGATTCTTTTTGCTTTCATTTTCCCCCCTAAGTGACTTTTTCAGTGCGCAGATTCATAAGAACCAGAAGAAAGAGCACAATAATAAACATAATAGCTGAAAGGGCATTGATCTCAGGGTTGATTCCCCTTCTGGCCATAGAGAAGACCAGAGTGGAAACTGTTTCAATTCCATTTCCCGTTGTAAAAAAACTGATTACAAAATCGTCGATGGAAAGAGTAAAGGCCATTAGGGCACCGGAGAAAATCCCCGGCTTAATATAGGGAATGATAACCTTTGTCAAGGTCTGGGATGGTGTGGCCCCAAGATCCATAGCCGCTTCGGGAAGGGAAGAAGGCATTTGTTTGAGTTTTGGAAGAACCGATAAAACCACATAGGGCACAGTAAAGGCTATATGGGCAAGAATCAGTGTTACAAGGCCAAAATCCAAACCCAAAATCCTATACAAAACCATAAGGCCTACGGCCATGACGATATCGGGATTGAGTACAGGGATTTGATTTATTCCTAGAATCGCCGCCCTAAGCTTTTTTCGATAGGGACTAATGCCAATAGCACCTAAAACTCCTATTATTGTCGAAACCACCGTGGTAATGGAGGCCACTAAAAAGGTATGGTAGACCGCCGAGAGAATTTCCTTATCGCTGAACAGTTTTTTATACCATATCAGAGAAAACCCATCCCAGCTGCCCCGGGTACGCCCTTCATTAAAGGAGAAAATAATAAGTACAATAATGGGTGCATATAAAAAGCCATAGACCAAAAATAGATAAAAGCGTTTTATAAATTTACTCACGATCCACCTCCGCCGTCGAAGTTACTGAGCCAGTCCCCATTTCGTCTTCGCCCCTTGTAAAAATAAGGGAGAAAAGAAGGAAAACCATTAGCACCACACTCATGGCCGAGCCATAGTGCCAGTCTCCGGTTACGGTAAACTGCTGCTCAATAACGTTTCCTATAAGATTGGTCTTATTTCCTCCAAGGAGGGTGGTGATTTCAAAGGTGGATATAGCCGGGATAAATACCATAGAAATCCCCGAGGCCACACCGGGTAGAGACAGGGGAAAGATTACCTTAATAAAGGTCATCAGCTTATTGCAGCCAAGATCCGCCGCCGCTTCTATAAGGCCTTCGTCCATCTTGTCAATAACCGTAAATATGGGCAGAACCATAAAGGGCAAAAAGTTGTATACCATACCCAGGATAACGGCTCCTTCTCTATAGAGAAGATCCAGTTCTGCAGCGCCAATATAGCGAAGAAAGCTGTTGATAACACCATTTTTCGATAGAATTGTAACCCAGGCATAGGTGCGAAGAAGAAAATTCATCCACATGGGCACCATAATTAGCATAATCGCCAGGGTCCTATAGCGGGCTTCCAGCCTACTGATGGCATAGGCTAATGGATAACCTACAACAAGACAAATCAGCGTGGTAAAAAAGGCTATCTTTAACGAGCGCCAAAGGGTCCCTAAACTACTGCCGGCAAAAAAACGCACAAAGTTTTCCGTGGAAAAGTTTCCACTCTCTCCAGTAAAAGCGTAGTAGAGCACCATTAAAAGCGAAATAACGATAAAGAGCAGAGCCCAAATAAAATATGGGGTAGCTGCCTTCTTAAAGCTCCTCATCACCCTCAACCTCACCCTTTCTCATTATGTGGATATTATCGGGTTCCACACAAAGTCCTACCGGTTCTCCAATGCTACGAGGAATCGTGGAATGGACAAGATAAATCTCCGCCGAAGTGGCGATTCGCATTTCATAGTGAACCCCCATGAAAAGACAGGAAAGCACTTCTCCTTGCAAAGTTCCCTTTTCCACCGAAACAATCTCCACATCTTCGGGGCGAATAACCACATCCACCGCTTCATTGGGATAAAAATCTTCATCGACGCACACAAAGTGCTTACCGGAAAAACTCACATCATAGTTCTTATGCATAATCCCTTCCAGGATATTGGATTCACCGATAAAGTCAGCTACAAAGGCGTTTATGGGTTCATTGTAAATATCCAGGGGGGAACCGATTTGCTGAATGATGCCTTCGTTAAGTACAATGATCCGGTCACTCAGGGTCAGGGCCTCTTCCTGATCATGGGTAACAAAAACAAAGGTTATGCCAAGCTCCCTTTGAATCCGTTTAAGCTCCACTTGCATATCCTTTCGGAGTTTCAAATCTAGGGCCCCTAGGGGTTCATCCAGCAGTAGAACTTCAGGGCGGTTAATTAGAGCCCGGGCCATGGCAATGCGCTGCTGTTGTCCGCCAGAGAGCGAATCTACCCAGCGTTTTTCAAATCCCTTAAGATTGACAAGTCCCAACATTTCGTCCACCCTGGGTTTTATTTCTGCCTCGGGTACTTTTTTGATGCGCAGCCCAAAGGCCACATTGTCATAGACATTCAGGTGGGGAAAAAGAGAATACTTTTGAAAAAGAGTATTCACCGGCCGAAGATAGGCCGGCACCTGAGTTATATCCTTGTCATCAAAGATGACTTCTCCACTATCGGGGGTCTCAAAGCCTCCGATAAGACGGAGTATGGTGGTCTTTCCACAACCCGAAGGGCCCAGGATGGTCAGAAACTCATCCTCTTCAATCTCTAGATTGATTTGGTTTAAAACCTGATGATCCCCAAAGGACTTTTCAATATTTCTTAGCTCTATTTGTGTTGCCATGGTTTCTCCTTTAAAAATTTGGCGGTGTAAATATCCACAGAAGCTTGGCCTGCTGATTTGAAGTATTCATAATACTATGAGTCCGGTTTGCTTCAAAGTAAAAACAGTCCCCTGTAACGATCTGATATTGTTCTTCGCCATAGTTGAGTCCAACCTGGCCCTGGAGCACATATCCAAAGGCCTCGCCTTCAAAGGGGGTATATAACTTACTGCTTCCACCGACTTCAAGCTCAAGCAAGATGGGTTCCATTTGGTTTTTCTGGGCATCGGGAACAATCCAGGAAACCTTTGAGCCAAGCTTTTCATAAAGGGCTGTAAAGGCATCCTCTTTATAATAAACAACATGTACAGCGTTTTCTTCTTTAAAGAAATCTGACATATTTGTGCCAAGAGCCATAACTATAGACTCCATAGTGTCCACAGAGGGGCTGGTGTTTCCGTTTTCAAGCTGAGAAATGAAACCCTTTGTAAGATCTGACCGATGGGCCAGTTCTTCCTGAGTCAATCCCATTTTTTGTCGTAAATTTCTGATTTTCTCTCCAATTTCCATTACTTCCTCTTTCTAAAAAGAACACTATACTAAACTTAATATATATTATTATACTATTATAGCAAAGGCAAGGATTTTTTTCACCAAATAAAAAACATAACCCTCAGGGCTATGTTTGTATACTTTCTTTTAAAGATTCCCCTAGGGGCTCTCTTCTCCACTTTCTTCGGTATATTCATTGTCATCTTCGATGAGCTCATCAGGATTTTCTACTTCCTCTTCGGACACATCGGGAGCTCCACTGGGAGACGGCTTCTTAATCCGGTAGGGCTCAATCTTCCTATAATAGTCGCTCTCAAGGATCAAGCGAGAATAGTGGTATTTTTTCTCCACCATAATCCTTAACTCTTTGAGCTCCTCCTGGGTGTAGCCCTCACTTTTATCCCTCATATTGTCATAATAACCTTGGGGAGTCATAAAGCTTCCTGTCACAAATTCCACCATAGGAAAGCTGTAGCTGAAAAGGTCTCTTCCCATCATAAGACGAGAGTCGTACTCCAGTCCAAATAAATTTGAAAGGGTAGGAAGCAAATCTAAAGCCGTGGATAGACGGCGCACCCTCACCCCTTCCAGAGAAGGTGTGTAAAAAATGATTCTACTTCGATAGATCTCGTTATCTACTAGTTCTTTACCGGCTAGCTCTTCCATGGTGCTTTTTTTAAGTCCATAGGGATAGTGGTCCCCCTGGAGGACGATTAGAGTTTTATCCATCAGACCCTTATCTTCTAGGGCCTGGACCAAAGTCTCCATAGCCTGATCTAGTTCGATATTGCAGGCAATATAGGCCTTAGCCTCTTCCGAGAGAGGAAGATTTTCCACTTTGTCCTGATGCTTTTTGCTCATGGCATTATTGACAAAATCATAGGGCATATGGCCACTTACCGTAAGATAATAGGTATGGAAAGGCTCTTTATCAATATAAAAAGGAAGGCTCTTTTCTATCATTTCCTGGTCGCTCTCGGGCCAAGTTTTTTCAAGCTCTAGTCCTGCCCCCAGGCCGTAGAAGTTATACCCAAGATTGCCATGGGTTTTATCTCTCTTGTAGTAGGAATGGTCATGGTTATGAAAGGCGTTGCTATGATAGCCCAGGCGGTTAAATTGATTTCCATAGGCCTGGGGAAGGAGATTGTCTCTGGATTCCGCCATGCTCCAAATGCCCGACACGGGAAGCAGCCCCGTTAAAGCCGCATATTCGGCATCGGTGGTACTTACACCCCAGATGGGGTTATAGAAGTTTTCAAATTGGACTCCCCCCTCCATCAAGCGGTGAAGGGTCGGTGTCAAATTTTCATCGACGGCCCAGTGGCTAAAGCTCTCGGCTGCAACGTATATAAGATTATATCCTGCAAGGCGTCCAGTAAAAGTGTTCTTGGCAGTCGGCTTTCGGCTAAGAAGGTAGGATGTGATTTCTGCAGTAATTGGATCGCTTTCCTGTTCTAAAAACTTGCCTAAATCATAGGCTACATTTTCACCACTTCGAGGAACAATCGTCTCCTCGGGAGGGTAGTAGGGGTTCTTTTGCCTCATGAGCTGCCGCTTTATCTCACCATAGGCATTGCCTATAATGCCTAGGTTATGAACTCCCACCACTGGCTCATTGCTAGAAGCCAGTATGTTTACTGGCGAAAGGTCTGCACGGTTTGTCATACCAAGTAAAGTCGCCAGCACCAGTACATTGAGCACAAAAAGAAGACCGTAGTCTATGGCACCGCCACGGGGTACCCAGATTAGACGACTGCCTATAAAAAGAAAAAGCAATAGGGGCAAAAACAAAAGAAGCCAACGAAGATCACGGAGCATGTAGATAATAATAATCTTATAAAAAGAAAAAGCCTTCGTTCCATTCATCATAGAATAAAAAGTCAAATAGGTTTTAAAAATAGAAAAATAAACAAATTGCACCACAAAAAGCAAGGTAATCAAAACAAACCAGATCCTAATGAGGATTCGGCCTATGGGTCGCGGCACAAGGTGAAGAATTCCCATACTAACAAGTACAAAGGCTAGCGCAAACCAAACCATAAAGAAAAGGCCCAGTCCAAAAAACGCCTGTCCCGACTGCCATCTGAGAATGATTTCCATGAAGATTGTGCTTAAAAAGAGATAGAGGAGTAGTCCTCTCTCACTACGCACCACTTCAAAGTAACCAAAGTACATAGTTCCTCCTTTAGGACTTCAGGGGCTGCCCGATGAAGCTCTATTAATACTTCTTTGTCCTACAGTTATGCTATTTTACAACAAAGTACTATAAATGGCAAGTTTTAGTCATTTACCCCTTCTTTCGCCTTGTTTATTTTCCATAATCCCTCTTTTAACCCCACTTGCCTTCTTGAAGAGCCCCTAAGGACTGGTATAATAGAAGTGGACCTATTATTCCAAGGTCATCCTAATTTAAGAAAGGAGTTTTCATGATAATTTTTGATCTGATGCAGGAGCATGACTACGAACAGCTGGTATTCTGCCAGGACAAAGCCACGGGCCTTAAGGCCATTATTTGCATCCATGATACCACCCTGGGCCCGGCCCTGGGGGGCACTAGAATCTGGGACTATGAAACAGAAGATGAAGCCATCATCGATGTACTTCGACTTGCACGGGGCATGACACTGAAAAATTCCGCCGCTGGCTTAAATCTAGGCGGGGGCAAAACCGTAATCCTAGGAGACCCCAAGAAAATTAAAAGCGAAGCTTTCTTTAGAACCTTTGGTAAATACGTCGAAGGCCTAAGTGGACGCTACATAACAGCCGAAGATATGAACAGTACTACCCAGGACATGGCCTGGATCAACGATGAAACCGATTATGTTGTCGGACTTGAAGGCAAAAGCGGCAATCCGTCGCCGGTAACTGCCCTGGGAGTTTTTAGGGGCATTGAAGCGGCCTGCAACGAAGTCTATGGCAGTGATGATCTCACGGGAAAAGTGGTCGCCATTCAGGGCGCCGGCGCCGTGGGCTACACACTATGTAAGCATCTGCATGAATGTGGGGCAAAAATCATCGTAACCGATATCCGCAAAGAAAGCATTCAGCGCATTGTCGATGACTTCGGCGCCACTGCCGTAGAACCCGATGAAATTTATGCAGTGCAGTGCGATATCTTTGCTCCCTGTGCCATGGGCGCCGTTATCAACGATTTCACCATTGATAAACTCCAATGCAAAATTGTCGGCGGCAGTGCCAACAATCAACTGGCCGAAGACAAACACGGCAAGATGTTAGAAGATAGAGGAATCCTCTATGTTCCCGATTTTGTCATCAATGGCGGAGGGGTAATCAATGTCTTTGAAGAGCTCAAGGGGTATAATGAAAAGCGGGCTCTTTCCCGTGCCAGTGCCATCTATGACACCTGTAAGAAAATCTTTTCTATCGCTAAAGAAGAAGGAATTCCCACCCATGAGGCCGCCGAACGTATGGCCAATGAGCGCATCGAAGCAATGTCCAGAGTAAATTCTCTTTATTTAGACCGCTAAACCAAGGGTCCCTGGGGGGACCTTTTTTATTTTCTCATTGCCTCTACTTTAAATAAAAAAAGACTGTCTTAAAAAAGGCAGCCTTTAACTAAATCTTATTCTCGTTCTTCGCCATGCTTGACAAGAAAAGTCTTTGGGATGGGAGGACTACGAAGTACTGCAATCTCAGGGATATTTCCACCGACTAGGGGCTTGGCATAATGAATAAAGGCTTCACTGACATAATTGCCCTCTTCATTCATAAATTCTCTGGGCATGGTCTTACTATGACGAGCTACTTTTTCTATGGGGACCAATTCGTAGTGAACTCGGTAGGGGGGAATACGGCGCATGGCCACGGAGCCTGAGAGTCCCTTAAAAGCGAGCTTTGCTCCTACTTCACCAACTTCTCTTGCTTCTTTGGCATCCACATCGCTACGCACACCTAAGAAAGAGCGCTGTAAATAACCAAAGGTATCGGCCCTGACTCTGGAAATGTTCAATCTTTTTTTAACGGCCTCAGCCAGCATATCCCCTAGCAAACCATTGCCCGAGAGCTGTACATTGCCATGGGAGTCTGTTTCGTTTTCCATAAGATTTACGATAACAGGGTTGCCCTTACCATCTTCGATGCCTTCACTAACGGCAATGGTACAGCGTCCAATTGTATTGTAAACCCTTTCCACATCATCTAAAAACTTTTCCAGATCAAAGGGAATTTCCGGCACATAGACTAGATGGGGGCCCTCGTCTTCGGATTGTTGGGCCAGAGCTGCTGCTGCTGTTAGGTAACCGGCATGGCGACCCATAATAATACCTATATAAATACCACCCATGGCCATATTGTCTTTTTCAACCCCTCGAAAGGCCTGGAGAACGTAGCGTGCTGCACTTCCAAAGCCGGGGCTATGGTCATTTTCCATTAGATCGTTGTCTATGGTTTTTGGAATATGTACCGCCACCAGATCATAATCTTCGTTTAGGGCATACTCTTTGATGATTCGCACGGTATCGGCGGAGTCATTTCCCCCAATATACAAAAAATACCGAATATCATGATGGCGCATTACTTCAAACATGCGCATTAAATAAGCTTCATCGGGTTTGACACGGGTGCTCAAAAGAATGGATCCCGGTGTGACTGCAATGCGTTCCAAATTTCCTTCGGTTTCATAGGCAAGATCCACAAAGTTTTCCTCTGCAATGCCCTGAATACCGTGGAGTGCTCCATAGATATGGGTTACATTGGGATTACGCCTTGCTTCTTTTATAATGCCCACCAGAGATTCATTGATCACCGCCGTCGGTCCACCTCCCTGGGCAATCAGCATCTTTCCAATTAATGGCATAGTCCTTCTCCTTTCCAACTTTCTTTTACCTTCAGTTTAGCATAAGAATACAAAAGAAGTAATCCATGCTAAGCTTTCTTTTTTATCCAATAAAAGGTAGAATAGACTTCAGGAGGGCCGTTATGAAGGTATACACACTTTGGACACAAATGAGTCAAGAACTAAATCAGACCCAATCAGCCGCTTTCTGGCAGGAATACTTTGCCACGGAAACAAAAATCTATGAACAACTTCTCAAAAAAAAGGATCCCCAGATCCACGGGACCTTAGAGGACCTCGCCAAGGAATATGGCGTCGAAAATCCAGTATTTGCTGGTTTTCTTGATGGCATCAATGAATCCATTGAACCAACTATTGAACTAGAAGAACTGGAAGAAACCAGCCTCATTGATGTTAAGGTAGTTTACGAGAAACTCTTCTACAACATGATGGAAGCCAAAGCCGATTGGCTCTACAATCTGCCCATCTGGGAAGAGATTCTTGAGAGCGATAAACGCGGTGAGCTGCGCAGAGCCTATCTAGCTGCCCACACTCGCAGTGTTACGAAAATCGGTAGGAATGATCCCTGCCCCTGCGGCAGCGGTAAGAAATACAAATACTGCTGCATGAATCAAAAGTAGAAGCCCTCATTAACTTCTACTTTTTTTTAGGAGGCTCCCAATGAAACTTACAAGCAAAGAACAAAATGAAGCTCTAGCCCTACTAAGAGAATTAATAAAAATCCCCAGCGGCTACTTTGATGAAGAAAACATTATGAACTTCACTAAGATGGTGGCTCAAAATTATAATCTTCCCGCAAAACTCCACAGATATAGCTTTAAACCTCTAGAATTTGAAGGCCTTAATCTCTACGGCCTAATCGAAGGGGAAGGGGGCCCTCTTATCTATCTTGGAGGCCATCTGGATACGGTACATCTGGCTTCGGGTTGGACAAAACCACCCCTAGGGGCCACTTTGGAAGAAGGTCGACTCTATGGCACCGGAGCCCTTGATATGAAGGCGGGCTGCGCTGCAATTCTCTACACACTAAAGTTATTTCTCCGGGATTATCCCAAATTTAATGGAAAAATCCTCTACCACTTTGCTTCAGTGGAAGAAGGACCCTACGGCCTGGGCACAACCTTTTTTATAAAGGATATTCTAAAGCAAGTGCCGGATTTTGCCCTTATCGCCGAACCTTCTTCAGCCCTAGCTGAGCTCGATAACGCCAGCATTAGCCTAGGAGCCAAGGGGGGCTACAATTATAAAGTTTATCTAAAGGGCCTAAGCACCCATGCCGCTACACCGGAAATGGGCATTAGTGCCGCCGAAGATGCGGCTAAACTGGTTTTAGAACTCAACCATGTAGAAACCCTGGAAGATCCACTCCTTGGAAAAGGAGCCAGTTGCGTTATCGCCCTTCACAGCGCCAGCGGCGCCTGTAGTGTTCCCGATGAAGCCGAAATAGAAGTATTTCGCCACTGCGTACCAGGAGAAAGTATGGCAACCATTGAAGCAGAAATCCACGATGCCATCGCCAGAGCAGAGCTTAAATGTAGCTATACTATTGCATTCAGAGAGCCTCCCGCCCAGGGCTTCGATGGTGGCTTTCCACCTTATACTACCGACAAAAACAATCCCTATGTTCAAAGACTCGAGACCATTCTAAAAGAGGAAATCGGAAAAGAGCCTGCCTATACCTCTTCTAAAGCCATAGGCGACTTTAATCTTATTGGTGGAGTCCTGGGTGTTCCCACGGTGCTCTATGGACCCCGGGGAGAGAATATCCACAGTGCCGATGAATATGTAACGATCTCTACCTATTACGAGACCATCCATGTACTCTATGAATTTCTAAAAAAGAGCTTGACCTAAAAAGCACAAAAAAAGCAGCGATAAAGTTTCGCTGCTTTTTAACTCTTACTCTTTAAATAAGCCATTCTCCCAAAAGAGAACCCGCCAGTGCAACGGCGGCTTCGGCTGTTTTGTTCTTATCATCCAAGATCGGATTTACTTCGACAAATTCAACGCTTACTAAATTGACATTCTTAGTAACTAGTTCTAGGGAAAGATGAGCTTCTCTGTATTCCATCCCGCCCGGGACAATCGTACCCGTACCCGGTGCAAAGGCGGGGTCTAAAACATCAACGTCGAAGGAAACGTGAACTCCATCGGTGCCCTGGGAAGCAATGGCCATGGCTTTATCCATCACCCATTGTATTCCATTAAGGTCAATTTCATGCATGGTAAAAACAGGTATACCCAGTTCTTTAAGAGCCCTTCGTTCTCCACTGTCAAGGTCCCGGCAACCTACATAGGCAATATTTTCTTTGCTTAGTTTAAATTCGCTGCCACCGATGGCAGAAAGACGATCCAGGCCCCTGCCTAAAAGCGAAGCTACAGGCATTCCGTGGATGTTTCCTGAAGGAGAGGTCTCACCGGTATTAATATCCCCATGGGCATCAAACCAAATCACTCCCAACCTAGGGACATTTTTTAATACACCTTTAATGGTTCCAATAGCTAAAGAGTGGTCCCCACCAATAACCAGGGGAAAGCGTCCGGCCTTCATTACCTCATCCACCTTAGCTGCCAGTTTTTCGTTGGCCTCTACCACCGAAGCAAGATTCTTATGATTGCTACTGTCCTTGCCGGTTTCTACGGCATGAAAGGAAATGTTTCCTTCATCTTGAACGTCATAACCAATTTTTTCAAGTCTTTTTTTAATACCTGCATAACGAATGGCATCGGGCCCTAAACTAGCACCACGCTTAGATGCTCCAAGATCCAGTGGAACGCCTATGATGGATAGTTTTGAATTAATTCCGGGGTTCATATTTTCCTCCATTTCAAATTCTTTGCAATTCAATTATAACAAACTCACCACTTCTTTCAAGGATTGCTTATAGGTTCTGCCCTTTTAATAGCTCAAAAAGTGGCGTGGTTGATTTTCTTAAAAACTCCTGCCCTTAAAACATTTTCTAGAGTACCTCTTAAATCAATCATAGCTAAATAATGAGCTAAAAGTTTATCTTGTTGATTTCTTCCTTTGTTAAATAAAGCTTACTAAATTATAAGAAGCCTGCCATGGCGGCTAAAAATAGTGCCGGCAGCATATTTGCCACGGATAGCTTGCTATCCAAAAGAAGATTTAATCCGATGGCAAAAATCATTACGTTTCCCACTATGGATGTATTATGCAGCACTGAATCGGTTAAAAAGGGAGCCAAAAACCCTGCCAAGAGAGTAAAGCTTCCCTGCCAAAGGCCCAGGGGGAGGGCCGAAAAAAGAACCCCTCTTCCATAGTAATTGGCTAATATAAAGGCGGTAAAACTATCCAGTACGGTTTTTGCTAGGAGAATGGAGATATTGCCAAAAAGAGCGTCTTCAAAGGCACCAATAATGCCCATGGCGCCAATGCACATTGTCATGGAAGCTATAAGAAAACCTTGAACAAAGCCTTCTTCACCGCCTCCATAGCGAGCCTCGAGTCTTTCTCCAAAGCCTTCAATGGCCTCCTCAATGCCCATATAGGCCCCCAGCAGAGTCCCTAGAACCATGGTTATAAGCATCATCAGCACGTCGCCCTCAGAAGAACCAAGACGGCTTAACACTCCCGACAGGCCCAGTATAACGACGCTAAGGCCCTGGACTCGAATCAGTTGACTACGCAAACTTTGTGAGATGCCACGGCGCATAAAAATCCCTGCTCCTCCACCCAGCAGTACTCCAAGAACATTGATCAGTGTTCCAATACCGCCCACAATCCACCTCCTATGTAAATTTAAAAGTAAGAAGGGTAAACCCTTCTTACTTTTATTCTTCTTCCAACGGTTTATAAACGGTGCGCCTACCTAGGCTAAAGACAGGGCTACTAAAGTGCCCCCCTTCTAGATCCAAGGTTGCTTTTTGCATATCATAGATGCGAGCATCGATGATATCAAGATAGTGGAGCAGTTCTGCTTCGGGGAACATAGGTTTTTTTGGTGAACCGTATTCGGGTTCATAATGGTGGGACAAAACCATATGCTGTAAAAGAAGTTTGGTTTCCTCATCGCAGCCCACATCTTCAGCAATTTCCTGAATCCGATTGATGCCGGTGATAATGTGGCCTAGCAGTATGCCTTCTTTTGTATAGGTAGAGACAATCCCCATCTCATTGGCGCTCATCTCGGTTATCTTTTCAAGATCATGGTAGAGAACTCCCGTAAAAAGTAGATCTCCATCCAAATTATAGAGCTTAGCCAGCATTTCTCCGGCTTTATACATTCTCAAAACATGATAAAGCAGTCCTCCACGAATGGCGTGGTGATTGCTTTTTGCAGCAGGATAGTAGAGCATCTTTTCTTTATGAAGCTCCAAGGCCGCTATGGCCATTTTTCTCAGAGATTCCTTTTCTACTTTTTGGGCCCTATCGTAGAGCTCCTGCCACATGGTTTCTCCCTCATAGGGAGCCGAGCTTATCAGCTGCTTATAATCCACTTCGTCGTCATCGCCGATGGGTCTGTGCTTAATGATTTTCAGCTGCATTTGATCCATCCACAGAGTGACATCACCCCGTATCTTAGAAACATCTCCGGTTTCATAGAGCTTTTCCTGGCCATCTTGGATGTTCCAGATCTTGGCATTTATATGACCCGAGGCATCTTCTAAAACGAGATCAAAATATTTGTTATTATTGGCACTGGTGCGCAGATTGAGTTCTCTAATCAAATAGAAGCCTTCAATGCGTTCGCCAACTTCAAAGTCTCGAATCAGTTTCATACTCTCTCCTTCAGTGTCAAAGTTATTTTGTAACAGGAAATTTCTCTCGGAGTTCTTCCATATAAGCACTGTAGAGGGCCTGTTGTTTATTTTTCCTAAGTTCTTCTAGTATCTCAGGAAGGGCCTGCTCAAAGCTTTTCACACCTTCGGGCACTTTGTTGTCCACTTGGATTAAATGAAAACCAAATTGTGTTTCTACAGGCTCAGAGATTTGCTTGGGCTCAAGATTAAAAGCCACTTCTTCAAATTCCGGAACCATACGTCCACGTTCGAAAAGTCCAAGGGCTCCGCCATTGTCCTTCGACGGGCAGGTGGAATATTCCAGGGCCAGTTCGCTAAAACCTTCCCCTTCGTCCAGTCTCTTTTTAAGGGCACTGGCTTCTTCTAGCGTTTCTACAAGAATATGACTGGCAGCTACCTGCTCAGAACTAACATAGGCTTCTTTATTGTCATTGTAATAGTTTAAACTTTCTTCTTGTGTGGGCTCGGCCTGCTGTAAAACTTCATTGATTGCCATTCCCTTTAAAACTTCTTTTCCAATCTTTTCCATTTCTTTTTTATAGGCCACAGAATCCTGAAGCTTCTTTGCCAAGGCATCCTGATACAAAAGTTCTTGGTTAATCAGTTCTTCCAGTATGACATCTTCTCCCAAGCTCGCTAGCTGCTGAGCGTACTCCGGGGGCATGGAAGCCAGAAAATCCTGTAAATCCTCATTTGTTAAAGCTTTGTCTGCCACATGGGCTAGTGCATTGTTCATTGTTCACGTCCTTTCTTCTACTTAATTGTTATACCCAGATAATATTTGCATACACCTTTATTATGCCATCTTTGCTGTCTTTGGGAAAGGACTTTACTCTTTCTTCTTTTCTAAGTAAAAACCTTGACTCATTCATTTCTTCTTTGTATAATTTGTTTAAGTATCAGTGAAAAGACAAAGTACCGGGTTTTCTGTCCCAAAGCGAGCCGAAAAGGGTGGGAGTTCGGCGGACATACCCCGAGAATGGACCTTGGAGATACTTCGCTTGAAAAAGCGTTACCCTAGAGAACCAAGTAGGTGGTACCGTGCTTATGCGCCCTATTTTCGGGTGCTTTTTTAATAGGAGGAACTATGAAGAAAAGAATTTTCAGCGGCATCCAGCCCTCGGGGGATTTAACCCTAGGCAATTACCTAGGAGCCCTTCGTAATTGGCCCCGCTTTCAGGAGGACTACGATGTAGTTTACTCCATAGTGGACCTGCACGCCATTACAATCAAGCAAGACCCAAAGCTCCTACATGAAAGAACTCTTTTAAACCTGGCCCTTTATATGGCCGCCGGTATTGATCCCGAGAAATCCATCCTCTTTATACAGTCCCAGGTGGCCGAACATACGGAACTGTGCTGGATCCTTGCCTGTCACGCCTATATGGGTGAACTCTCACGCATGACCCAGTTTAAAGATAAATCTTCCCGTATTAACCAGAATGACAGCATTCCCTCGGGCCTCTTTAACTATCCTACTCTTATGGCAGCGGATATTCTACTCTACCAAGCCGAGCTGGTCCCCGTTGGAGAGGATCAGTCCCAGCATCTGGAACTAACCCGGGACTTGGCCCTTCGCTTTAATAATGCCTATGGCAAGACCTTTAAAATCCCTCAGGGGCATTTCAACCCCTTTGGAGCTAAAATCTATGACCTTCAAAATCCCACAGCGGTGATGAGCAAATCTTCGGAAAACAAAAATGGTATACTCTTCTTAATGGAAGAAGAAAAAAGCCTACGAAAAAAGATTGCCCGTTCGGTTACTGATAATTTGGGGAAGATCCATTACAATGATGACCAGCCCGGTGTAAAAAATCTTTTGAATATTTATGCCCTGCTTAGCAATAAGACCATTGATAAAACCCTCCTGCACTTCCAGGAGAAAGGGTATAAAGAGCTCAAAGACGAGGTTAGTGAAGTTGTTCTCAATGAACTTCTTCCTCTACAAAAACGTACCCGAGAGTATTTAAACGATCCCACGGAACTAAAAAAGATTTATGAGAAGGGCGCAGATAAAGCCAGAGTACTAGCAAAACCAACGCTGGACGACGTAAAAAATAAGCTAGGCTTTGTTCTTTAAAGCCAAAGGAGGGTGTATGAATATTGCAATAAAAGATGGTCAACTGGTAACTTTCGACGAATCTATGGCCAATCGCCATGGCCTTGTGGCCGGTGCCACAGGTACGGGTAAAACCGTTACCATTAAACTGATGGCCGAAGAATTTGCCAAGGCCGGCGTTCCTGTTTTTATAACCGATATAAAGGGAGATATCTCCGGCTTCTTAGAAGCCGGAGCACTTAGTCCAAAACTGGCCGAGCGCCTGGAAAAAATCGGTGCACCCACGCCGGAGTTCGAAAGTTTTACTGTCAATTTCTGGGATATCCTAAAGGAAAACGGGATTCCCCTTAGAGCCACCATAAGCGAGATGGGGCCTCTACTTCTTAGCCGGCTTTTTAATCTTAATGACACCCAAACCGGTATACTCTACGCACTTTTTAAGATTGCCGACGATCAAGGTCTACTTCTTTTAGACTTTAAAGATCTCTCGGAAATGCTTAAATTCCTCTATGACAATACTTCTGAATTGTCCAAGGAATACGGAAACATGAGTAAGGCATCCATCGGAGCCATCCAGCGCAGCCTGCTTATTTTAGAACAGCAAGGAGCCAAGGAGTTCTTCCAGGAACCGGCTTTGGACGTTCGAGATTTTCTTCAAAGGGATTCCAGTGGAAAGGGAATAATTAACATCCTCGATGCAAGAAAAATCTATCACAATCCTGATATCTACTCTGCTTTTTTACTACTGCTTCTTTCAAGCCTCTATGAAGAGCTGCCGGAAGTGGGCGACCTACCCCTACCAAAGCTTGTGTTCTTTTTTGAAGAAGCCCATCTTATCTTCCAAAACGCCTCCAAGGTACTCCTCGAAAGAATTGAGCAGATTGTCAAACTAATCCGCAGTAAGGGTGTTGGGGTATTTTTCATTACACAAAATCCCAGGGACATTCCCGACAATATCCTAGCCCAGCTAGGTAGCCGGATGCAGCACGCCCTTAGAGCCTATACCCCCGCCGAGCAACGAGTAGTAAAAGCTGTGGCAGACTCCTTTAGAAGCGATGGACAAATGAATGTGGCCGAGGAGCTTCTTGCTCTTAAAACCGGCGAAGCTCTAATCTCCACCCTGGACGAAAGTGGAGCCCCAACTCCTGTAATAAAGGCCTTTATTCTAGCTCCCGCCTCCAGCATGGAGCCTGCTTCAGCCCAAAGCGTGGAAAACTCCATCAAAAATTCCTATTTTTATAACAAATACGAAAGAACCTTCGATTCCCATTCGGCCTATGAAATTCTTAGGGAAAAAGCCGATCGTATGGCCGAAGAACAGGAGAAATCCCAGTCAGAAAAGTCAGAGTCTAAAGACAAAAAAGAAGAAAAGGATGGTGGTTTTTTTGACAGCATCCTTAAGCCCCGCTCCAACAGAGACACCCCTGTGGAGCGCATGGTAAAAAATACGATGGGTTCACTCGGTTCTCAACTTGGAAAGGAAATCTTCCGCGGGGTCCTCGGAGGAATGAAAAAACGATAAATGATAACAACTTACTTACAAGGTCTTGCCCTGGGTTTTGCCTATGTAGCACCCCTGGGAATGCAAAATATCTTCGTAATAAACAATGCCCTGATGCGGGAGAAAAAACAAGCCATTCTTACTACCTTGGCAGTGATATTTTTTGATATCACCCTGGCCATGGCCTGCTTCTATGGTATAGGCATGCTTATGGAAACCCGCCCCTTACTTCAAAAGATTGTTATATATGTGGGGGGGGCCCTAGTAGTCTACATCGGAATTACCTTACTAGTGGGAAAAGTTCAAGAAATCGAAATTAAAAAAGATGAGCATAGTCTGAGTAAAGCCATTTTACAAGCTGGCATTGTCACCTGGCTTAATCCCCAGGCCATAATCGATGGTACACTTTTTCTAGGAGCCTTTAGAGCTTCCCTAGACCCTCTTATGGCAAAGTACTTTATCGGCGGGGTTATGAGCGCTTCTTTTCTTTGGTTTACATTTATTTCTCTAGGTGTTCACTTCTTTAGAGGGCTTATAAACACCAAGGTCCTACAGTGGATCCAGTGGATTTGCGGCGCAGTACTGGTATTCTACGGAGGCCGACTCTTACTTAGTGGTATATTTTAAAAAAAAGAACCCCTTCAAAAAAATGAAGGGGTTTTTTACGCTATGCTTTTTCTTCTCTAGACTTTTCTTCCCAAGGGCCTCTGCTTAAGTAATTTATTGAAAATTCCTTCGCTTACTAGGATGGCAAAAAAGATACAAAGATAGCCCAGGGCCATAGGAAAATTTATAGGGTCTTTATAAAATAAAACACCAAAAAAAGTTCCGACGGGAGCTTCAAGGCTTAAAAGTATGGCGGCTCTACTGGCCGTAGTATACTTTTGTCCTGTGGTCTGAAGGGTATAGGCAAAAAAAGTATTTATCACCCCAATATATATAAGGGCCATAAAGGGCTTTGCCCCCATGGGAGCAAAGCTTTTAAAAATAAATCCCGCAATAATAGAAAAAAATGCCGTGACACCAATCTGGACAAAATTTAGATGAAGGGGTCGCTGATCTTTAACAAATTCTGCCGAGAGTACCATATGCAGTGCTACAACCAGGGCCCCCGACAAAAGAAAATAATCCCCAGAGTTAAGATTACTAAAATCTCCGGAGTTCATTAGGAATATTCCAAAGAGACTTAAGGCTGCTGCGACAAAGGTCCGCATTCCCGGTGGGTTTTTTTTATAAACCCAATCAATAAAGGGTACGAAAAGCACATAGGTCCCAGTTAAAAAGGCCGTCTTCGATGTATTTGTCAGCCTCTGTCCCTCAAGAAGAAGATAGAAAAAGCTGAACATTAATACTCCTAGAATAAGGCCTTTTTTTACTGTTTTTTTTGTAATATCTCCTCTGCTTTTTAAAACCAGGGGTAATAGACATAAAAAACCAATGAAAAATCGCAGGGCCTGGATCTGAAGGGGGCTCACTCCCATTTTTAAGGCATATTCCACAACAGAATAACCAAAGCCCCAAAATATGCTAACGGCTATAAGGGCCAGCTCTCCTTTATACTGCAAGCCTCGCCTCCAGTACGTAATAGCCTCCTTTTTTATCAAGAATTACCACATTTTCATAAAGCTCTTCCAACTTTTTTTTCGCACTGAGCATGCCTTGCTTTTTTTGAATAACAATAATCAGCCGACCCTCGGGAGCAAGATGATGCCTTGCCTCTTCAAAAAGACCGTAGATAATCTCTTTGCCCCGGCGTATTGGAGGATTAAGAAGAATTGTATCGTAGGCCTTTTCGGTGGCAGAAAAACCATCGGAATAGAATACCTCTCCCTGGGCTCTGTTGAGTTTCAGATTTTCCTTGGCAAGATGAAGGGCCCTTTCGTTTACATCCACCATATCGCAAAGGATGCCTCTGTTCAGATAGACTAGAACCCCAACGGGCCCATAGCCGCAGCCAAGGTCTAGAACCTTTCCCGAGAGGCTATTCATACTGGTCTTTAAGAGAAGGCCCGTACCAAAATCAAGGCGATCTCTACTGAAAACCCCATGATCCGTAATAAAGGGATAGCTCTTATTATCAAAATGTAGCTCAATTCTCTTTGGATCACTGGGGGTTTTTGTTTTCTCACTAAAGTAATGTTCCATCCTCTACTCCTTTAAAAACAATAAGATGAAAAAATATTCCTGGAGCCGCAAGCTCATCAAATTCAAGTTCCATTCTTTTTCCCCAGGTAGAAAAAATAAGCCTATCACCGGAAAAACCCGTAATCACCATAAAATGATTTACATAGGGTGTGCTTCCTGGGGGGCCAAGAACCATTATAGCAGGAAGCTGGCCCTTAAGAAGGGCTCTTTTCGCTTCTACTAGGGCTCTTTTGCGAATAAATCGAAAGACCTTTGCCTCTAAGAATAATCCTCGTAGCCTAAAAAAACGCAAACTTCTCTGGGTCCACAATCCAGGACTGATGATGCCATAGGTATCTTCTTTTATCTGTGGATTAAAAAAGTGCAGGGGTTTAAGCCAGTAATATAAAGCCCTGGCCAGGGCCATATAATCCTCTTTTCTGATTTTGTTTTCCTTCTTAAAATAATAATAAATATTGCTTGAAGCAATCACCCCGCAGCCGCCAGCTGCCCAGAGACTTTTTTCAAACCAGGATTGATTGCCGCCATAACTTCCCTGAACATCGGGGAAATTTTTTAATTCCATTTTTATCTCCTATGTGGATTCTTTTTGCTTATTTGTGGAAAGTTCTAAGTCTCAAAGCCTTTAATAGAGCCATTTTCCTAAAGTTATCCACAGTATCCACAAAATATCCACAGTTTTGCCTGTGGATTAGAGAGGTAGATTTGCCTTGGCATTAAGAGAAAGGGGAGCGATATCTCCTTTTAGAGCTTTATAATATCCCGCCGCTCCAATCATAGCTCCGTTATCGGTACAGATAGAAAGGGGAGGTATAAAGACCTGGGCAGGAATATCCTTTAGCACCTGCCTAAGCCTCTGATTGGAAGCCACACCCCCGGCTATAATTAGTTTTTTTTGGCCGGTTTGTTCCAGAGCTTCTAGAAGCTTGTCTCGTACTATGGAAAAAACCCTTTCTTGAAAAGAAGCCGCTAAATCGGCCTTTTCTTTTTCACTAAGTTCTAACTTATCGGCTAAGTTTTTCACCGCTGATTTGATGCCGGAAAAAGAAAAATCCAAAGATCCTTTTTCCAACATCGCTTTTGGAAGAGCAAAAACCCCTTGGCCTCTTTTGGCTATTTCCTCTACTCTAGGCCCACCGGGGTAGGCAAGACCAAGAATCCTTGCCACCTTATCAAAGGCTTCTCCTAAAGCGTCATCGCGAGTGCCTCCCAGCAGTTTATACTGCCCATAATCCTCGGTAAGATAAAAATGACTATGACCACCGCTTAAAATAAGGGCTAAAAAGGGGGGCTCCAGCTCGGGAAAGGCAAGATAATTCGCTGCCACATGACCATCGAGGTGATGAATGGCGTAGAGGGGTTTATTAAGACCATAGCTCAGTCCCTTGGCATAGTTCAGTCCCACAAGAAGGGGGCCAATTAGGCCGGGACCCTGGGTCACAGCTACGCCATCTATCTCTTCAAGGCTTTTTCCCGCTTCTCGTAGCGCCATAGCCACAACGCCATCGATGCGCTCCACATGGGAGCGAGAGGCAATCTCAGGAACCACCCCTCCGTAGGGCTGATGGATAGCAATCTGGGAGTGGATTACGCTAGAGAGAACTTTTCTTCCATTTTCCACCAGGGCTGCTGCGGTTTCATCACAGCTGGTTTCAATTCCCAGTATTAGCATTCTTTTCCTCCAGTCGCCTTTTGGCTTCAACTTCTCTGAGGTAAATGGGCGCCAGCTCTTTACAATCATGCCCATCCAAATAGGCCTCTATCACTCCCTGGGCCAGAGGCCCCGGTGAAACAAACCGAAAGGGCGAAGCCTCTTCTTTAAAGGCCTCTAGTTTTTCACCAATAAAAACAATATCTTGATTCAGAGCCCTTAGTTCTTCTAGATAATCGCTGAAGGCTCCGTTAAAGGGCTCCTTCTCATAGAGCCCGTAGCTGGCAGCGTAAACATTGCCTCGCCGGGCATCCATCATGGGTACAATAATGTCCGCTATAGCGCCATAACTCCGCGAGCGCAGGCTATTGACGCCATAGCAGGAAAGGCCCGCTCCCCGGGCAAGGCCCAGAGCCGTTGCAAGACCTATGCGTATCCCAGTAAAACTACCGGGGCCCAGTCCCACTACTATAGCGTCCATATCCCTTAATTTATAGCCCACTTCCCTAAGGGCCCGGTCCATCAGAGGCATAAGCTCCCTGGCATGGCCAAAGTTCGATGGAGTCTCAAAATTATGAAATTCCCCATCGTATATACAAAGGGAGCAGATGCTACTCACCGTATCAAATCCCAAAATCTTTTCGCCGTCCAAAGCGCAGCCTCCTTATATTTTCTTCCCCCTCTTTAATTTCAAGGCAGAGGGCCTCTTGAGGGATTAGTTCCAGGCCCACCTGGGGCCACTCGATAACAATTTTTCCGGGTTTTTCAAAATACTCTTCAAAACCCAAGGCCAAAAGTTCCTCTTCATCCTCAATGCGGTAGAGGTCCATATGGTAGAAGGTCCCCCCTTCGAAGGGGTGTTCTTCTACAATGGAAAAAGTAGGGCTTTTTATACCCTCTATACCCAGAGCAGCGCCATAGGCCTTGGTAAAGGTCGTTTTACCCGCTCCTAAATCTCCTATTAAAAGCAGGATGGGGATTTGTTTTTCTGCCAGTTCTTTTGCATAATTGTTAAGTTCTTCGATTGAATGAATTAGCACGATTACTCCTTAATATAAAGTCTTGTAAAGAAGCACCAGTAGGGCGATATGCACAGGATAAAACCAGTATACAAGATATTTAGGAATCTTGCGTCCTGGGAGTCTTTCCGTGAGATAAATCAGGGGTAAAGCCACAATGCTCCTCCATTGAAAGAAAAGGCCATCCATATTGACAATGCCTTGAAACAAAAAACTCGGGGAAAACCGCAACCCATAGATAAACATGGTAGAAAGACTCCCGTAGAGACTTACAAGAATATATCCCAAGGCTTGCCGGTAGGGATCCTGAACCATATAAAAAAGAAGGCTCAGCATAATGCCATAGCTTCCATAGCCTATAGAAAAGAGAGGGTAGAAATACTCCACAAGGTCCGGTAAAAATACTAGGCAGGCACCCAGTAGATAAAGGCTCTTTTTATTTTTCCCCTCTTCATAGAGGTAAAGCACCATAAAACTCAAAACAAACTGAAAGAGCTGATTAAAACCATAGAGCTCAAAAATTGCTCCAGGATTTAGAAAACTATAGGGCACCTGGCTAATAAAAGCAAAGAGAAGAAGCCTTTTAAAATAGGCACTTCTATTAGAACTATAGCGAAAGCCCTGGGCAAGGCTCCAGGCGAAGATAGGAAAGGCAAGCCTTCCAATGCTTCGAAAGAGACTCTCTGCTGGAAAAAACAGCACCCCTATATGATCGATGAGCATGCTTATAAGGGCAATATAAATAATAGCAGCATTTCTCTTTTTTTCCATGGCGCCCCCTAAGTCCAAGGGTCTTTTTCAGAAAGAAGCTATGATATTCTTCTAAAATAAGGCCGCTCCCATATTTTTTTAATATTTCCCACTAGTGAAATAATCGCTTAGGCCCAGGAACAAACCATTATGGTTCAAAACCAAGCCTTGGCTATATTAAGGCTATTATAATATAAAACACTGGGCTTTGAATACTTATATATAAGACTGTATCCTTAAAGCTACTGCCTAAAATTAAAGGAGCCCTTCCCATCATAGACCTTTTTCTTCTTTTAAGAGGGAGCTCTACTTTAACTCATGTTAAAGACCATTGGGGCAATGGGTATTCTAGGCTTTATTTTTTCTATCCTAGAATATTTTTCTACTGAGCTTGTTAAGTTTGAGCTTGCCCTATTAAACTGAGCAACTTTTCAAAGTGTTCCTATCCCAGTTTACTCTTTACCATATGGAATAAAATATTTGTTCCCTTTATAAGGGCCGAGGGATCAAAGCTCATGTCAGGATGATGTAGCCCCGGGGTTAAATCGGCTCCCAGCCCAATATAGCCTGTTTTAATCCCCAAATCCCTTGAATAAAAATGGAAATCTTCTCCTCCAGGAGTAGTGATGATTTCTAGGCTTTCTCCCAATTCTTTAACGATAGCCTTTCTAGCCAAATTTGTCAGTTCATGGCAGTAGTCTGCTGCTGGAACTCCTCGGATAAAGTCTATTTGGGCCTGGGCACCAAGAGATCTTGCCCCATACTCCACGGCCAATTTGACCTTTTCTAAGATGTCTTCCATCACCTCATTGTTTTGAGCTCTAACATCCACTACTAATTTCGCTGCACTGGGAATCAGATTAAAAGTATCGGTTCCCCCTTTAAAAGAAGTTACCTTTACTGAGTGTGAAACCGAAGGATCGGCCTTTATAGCGTTTAGGCCATTTACAATGGCCACAGCGGCATCTACAGCGTTGATACCCAAGTGAGGCCTTGCCCCGTGGGCATTGAGCCCCTTTACACTTATATCCACACGATTGGAAGCACCGTGCACTAAAGCGGGAGTTGCTTGTCCCAGTCTGGCTTCTTGAATGGGTCTTAAATGGATGCCCAGCATTTCTTCTACTTCTGCGAGCATACCACTTTGGATCATTTTAGCGGCTCCGAAGAGTCCTTCTTCGGCGGGCTGGAATACAACATACAATTTACCCTTGTTTATACCTGTCTGTTTTACTTGCTTTGCCAGGCCCAGTACCATACTGGAGTGAGCGTCATGACCACAGGCATGAACATTGTAGGTTTTTCCGTCTTTTTCAAACTCCAATGCATCCATATCAGCTCTTACAGCCAGTACTGGACCAGGACTTCCACTGTCTAGTATGCCTATAACTCCGGTGCCGCCGACTTTTTCGATAACTTCATAATCAAGCTCTTTTAATTGCGATGCGATATAGGCCGATGTTTGAAATTCTTCGAAGGCGATTTCCGGGATACTGTGAAGTTTATTAAAGACATTTATAATGTATTTTTCTAATTCTGAACTCTCCATTTATTCTCCTTTGTAGCTGCCATTATCCAGAATAATTAGTTGTCTAATCATTATCTTTTATAATTATTTAAAAGCCCCAATTAAACAACGGGGCCATCTTATTTGCTAACTCTTTATGGATAAATTTATTATTTGACTAGTAGTGTATTTTCTTTACATGATCTCCCTGCAAATAGGCCGGTAGATCCCTTGCAACATTAATGTTTGTAACCATTGAGCCCAGTATCCTGCTGCCTTTTTAGTCTCTGCCAGTGCTCTTTTGAATATTCAGACCCATCTGTAGCTACTAAAATCTTTTTCTTCCTTCCCCTCCTTCATTTAAGTATAAAATCTACTGGAAACAAAGCTTAGTTTACCCTTCTAGTAGTTTGTTTCCAGTAGCTTTAATGGCTATTGCACCCAGGGGCGCGGTAATTATAATCGATAATACAGCCAGAGAAAGTATTAAATCTCCCGATTCCACGCCCGCTGATAGCGGAATTGCTCCAATTGCTGCTTGCACTGTGGCTTTAGGAATATAGGCAAATATACAAAATAGCTTTTCTCTCATCTTTAGATTGGTTCCTACTAGAGATAATAATACCCCTATACTTCTCGCAATTAGACCGATAAAAATTAAGAATACTCCTTTTAAACCTGCATCAAGAGCCAAAACTACATTTACTTGAGCTCCCACTAAGACAAATAGTAATATTTCTGCAAATACCCAGACTTTATCAAACTTCGAGGCAATTCTCCTTCCTACTTTAGGCATCTTTTCATAGATTATAAATCCTATAGCCATTACACCTAGAAGTCCTGCTATATCAATTTTTGATTTTATCATTGTTTCGAAACTTGTTAATAAAATTGCTGAACCCAGTATATAAAGAGTTTTCTCTGTATCTCTTATATCATAGCTTTTAAATATTTTAATTAGTACTATGCCTATTATACCTCCAGATACAACGCCTAGAACAATAGACAAGGGTATACTAAATATTGTTGCTCCTATATTGACACGTCCCCCACCATACATTCCCATAAATGCAGAAAATATAGTGATAGCAAATACATCATCAATGGAGGCTCCGGCCAAAATTAAAGTGGGTATGTTCTTTTCTTTTCCGATCCCTTTTTCCATAAAATCGAGCATTGAAGGCACTATTACCGCTGGAGATACAGCGGCTATTATGAATCCCAATATTCCACCCTGTATAAAGGAAAAAGCAAAAAACTTCATCGATACATAGGCAATGGTAAAACCTTCGAACAATCCTGGAATAAAACTCAAATTAATCGCTGGTCTACCTACTTTTCTAAGATCTTCTCTTTTTATTCCAAGGCCAGCCCTTAGAAGAATAACGATTAAAGCAATTTTTCTAAAACCTTCCGATGCAATTAAAATTTCATCACTAAGCAAGTTAAATCCATAGGGTCCAATTAAAACTCCGGCTAATATCATTCCCAGTAGACCGGGAACCTTAAATCTATTAAATAGTTTTTTCGAGAAAAGTCCAAATAATGTGATAATTGCTAAACTGGTTGCCATATATACTCCTTAATTAAAATAAACTCCTACAAAAAATCATCCTTAGATGGCTTTTTGTAGGAGTCATTAGCTTTACGCGGTTAAGGTCAACCCCATGACCTATAATACAACTATCATATCACACATTATAATATGTATTTGTATTTATTTAGAGAATATAAATACAGCACATCCTCTTGCTTAGATGAGAAATGACCAGTAAATCAATACCAGTAAAATAAAGGTATCTAGTCAATGCTGGACTAGACCAAATTAAGGATAGAATCTGAATACTGGCCTCTATGAGTAGGTCCAGAGACATATAATGATCCCAAATTGCTAATGACTACTTTGATATACTTTGTTTTGTCGCGCTTTTATAGCATTCTGGACTGTGATTGTTCATTACGCCTATGGCCTCTAGATAAGAATAGGTGGTTACACTTCCCATAAACTTAAAGCCGCGTTTTTTCAAGTCCTTGGATACTCTGTCGGAGAGTTCGTCCTTGGTCTTGGTGCCATCACCGTAAAGGATTTTCCCCTTAGTAAAGGACCAAATATAATTACTGAAACTTCCGAATTCCTCCTGTACTTTTATAAAACTAGCGGCGTTACTGATTGTCGCTCTTATCTTTCCTTGATGCCTGACAATGCTTTTATCCTTTAGGAGTTCTTCAATCTTATTTTCACTGTAGTCTTTTATCCTATAGGGGTCAAAGTCATCAAAGGCAAGCCGAAATGCTTCTCTCTTATTTAGTATAAGAAGCCAGGACAGTCCGCAGTGAAAGGATTCTAGGACAATCATCTCGAATAGGTGTTTATCATCATAGGAGGCTAGGGCCCACTCATTATCATGATAATGGATATAGTTTTCATGTTTTTCCAAATTTGCCCAAGGGCAGCGCTTTATTTTGTCCTCTTGTTTTTCCTTCAGACTATTCATGTTCTTGATTTTCATTTCTAAAATCCCTTTCGTTCTAATACCGATGATTCCAAACTAGAACTCATTGTAGTCCTTGTACTTGTCTCTTAGTTCCACCATCTCCACGGGGTAATCGGTTATGAGAGCGTCTACTCCCAGCTCTAATAACCTCTTTGCTTTATAATCGTCATTAATAGTCCAAGCAAAGACCGCCTTCCCTGCTTTGTGGACTTCCCGTATCATATTTTTATTGATAAGGGATTCCTCTGCACTAATAAAATCCACCGGCATCTTAGCCATTTTTTTAGCTGAAAAGGTTCCGATTTTTCCTATAAAAACATAGCCCATAGTAAGCTCTTCGTATTTATCGTTAAACTCTTTTATAATCTCCCCTTCGGAGGTATGGAATATTGTTTCTTCTAGTATCCCTTCCTTTTTTAATATCTCGATGGTCTTATCTACTATACTGACTTTCTCTTTTCCATGGGTCTTAAATTCCAATAATAGTTTGGTTTTACCCTTTACTGCCCTTGAAAGTTCCTCCAGGGAGGGGATACTGTCTTTCTTATCCCCGGCGCTGATTATAACTTTTTTAACTTCTTCTAAAGTCAAGTCACTTATGTTGGTAGATGTACTGCCCAGTCGCTTAAGATTGTTATCATGTATCACCACGGGAATATTGTCTTTGGTCAGTAGAACGTCCATCTCAACATAGTCAGCACCATTGGTGCCGGCAAATAAAAGCGTATCTATTGTATTCTCAACACCATACTCACCGCCTCTATGGCCTATTAGAAGCTGCTGGTCATAGATTGGTCTTACGCTTTCTTCGGCATAAATATTTGAGACTATTATCAGCGCTAGAGTCAAAGTTATAAATACCTTTTTGTGATCCCTTGCCTTTGATAGTAGAGCCTGTACAAAATCAAGAGTTATTTCTAATATCTTCCAAAACTTTTTACCGAAATATCCTAATTCTATTTTTTCACTGGTTTCTTCTCTGTTTATACTTTCCGAGTTAATATATGAATTATAACTTTCAAGACTAATGGACAATATAAAGGGCGAAATCAGTAGAGTAAATATTGTCATGGAAATATTAGAGGCTCCCCTTAATATCCGTAGTAGGATAAACTGGGCATTTTCCAGTACCATAAAGGGCAGATAGGTTAACATTACCCAAATTATCATTCCCGCTATTATTAAAAAGGCAATTTTAAAGCCTTCTCCTTTTATTGTCTTAAAACTAATCTTTGAAGCCTCTGTAAAGGATTTATCACTAAATACCATTACAGGCAAGGCTAAAAATAGCTTTGCAAATAAATAAACTAGAGCAATGGTCAATAGAAAAAATAATATTTCACTGCCGGGATACTTAGCCAGCTCACCGGTTATAAAATCCGGAATGGATAAAGCAGGTAGAAGGGAGGATTGTATTCCAATATTCAAAATGGGAATCAAAACCAGTATATATAATGCCAAACCTATTTGTCTGTTTTTTATGACGCTTTTAATTTTTAGTAGTGCCTTCTCAGTAATTTGTAAAAGATTTATCCCTTCTTTTTTCTTACTACTATCCAATATAAGTAAAATAACGCTGAACTCGTAATACACAAGGGCTACAGATACGCTCATGACTACTACAACCATCAGAATTCCAGTAAAACTTAATAGGAACTGAGAGATCTCCCCATTAACCAAAATCTCATATCCACTGGCTCTTATAAACATAGAGACAATCACATTCAGAACTGGTTTAAACAATACTAACATCAGTCCCTTATAAATGAGCTCAAATAATAGTAGATATAAGCCCGCGTCATAAATCATTTCAAAGGAGTTTTTTAGTATCCTCTTTGTATTTAGTGTTTTTACCTTCAACTTCTATCCTCCGTAATTATAGTTATTAAATTCCAAAGACAAATGTTATCTCACTATAGCATACCCATCCCTTGTAAAAAACTTAGTTCTAAAAATCAGTTCTTTCATTAACCTTTATCTCATAGAACAAAAAAAACTCCTCAGTCTTGAAAAATAGAAGGAGTTTATCGTAAGAAAATACCCGTCATTAGCTTAATGGTTAACAATTACTATACCCAAGAAGCATTTTAAGCTGTGGCTAGAGCTTTGATGCATTGAAGTAATCCCCTTTTCATAGGCAAGGTTGAATTCCGATTTAACCCTATCTTACATATGTGAAAGGCACCAAATAATATGAAATTACTTGGTGCCCCATTTACTGCTTCATAAGGAGAGGACTGTAAACAAATAGTTTATTGTTTTTCTAGTGCTTTTAATAAAGCATCAACATACTCTTGTCCTATAGCTTCGCCTATTGATTTATAGACTCCTTCAGCTTTGGCCAATACTTCATCGATAAAACTTGGTTCAAATTCAATCAATTCCATACCACCATCGACGAGTTTTTGTCTGTTGTCGTCATTAATTTTGGCCAGGTCGGCTTCGATTTCTACGGCTGCTTCATCTACAGCTTTTTGAAGTACTTCTTGATACATTGGGTCTAAGCTGTCAAATTTCTCCGCGTTTATCAAGAACTGATTACAATATAAGATATGATGGGTCATTATAAGGTAATCTTGCACTTCTTGGAAATTTGCCCCAACATTTGTGTCCGTTGCATTTTCTTGTGCATCTACTAGACCTTGTTGCAATGATACATAAACTTCAGGCCATGGAAGTGGGGTGGGGGAAGCGCCTAGCGCTTTCCAAAACGCCATATGGTTTGGATTCTCCATGGTTCTAATTTTCAGTCCGTTGAAATCATCAATGGTCTCTATGTTCTTGTTAGAGGTGGTTTCACGGTAGGTGCCGCCTTGAAGGTAATGTAAGACATACATGTTTTTAGCTTTGTAAGCTTCGTTTATCATCTCTGTAAATTCGCTATTATTTAGTGCATAATCAATCGTTTCGGCATCATATTTTGCAAATACCATAGGAAGGTCAAAAATTGCCACTTCGGGAACAAAGGATACTGTTTGCGCCGTCTGAGCTATAACAAAGTCAATATCTCCTGCTAACATTTGTCCTTGAAGCTCTTGATCGTTTCCTAACTGGCTGTTGGGAAAATAATCAATGGTTAATTGGCCATCGGTCATTTCCTCTACTTTTTTTGCTATTAATTGGCCATAGAGTTGTGCTGCAGCTCCGACTCCTGCATTATCAGCACCAATTAGCTTAACGGGATCCAAAGCTGCAAATCCCTCTGCTGGTTCTTCTACTGCAGGTGCTTCTACTGCTGGGGTTTCTGCTGCTGGGGCTTCTGCTACTGGGGCTTCCGGGGCTTCGACTACAGGTTTAGAACAAGCAACTACTGAAAGTGTCATCCCAATAATCAATAATAAAATTAGTAACTTCTTCACTTTATTCCTCCTCTTTCTTTTTTGTCTATCACTTAAATTCCTGTATTACAGGAATGCAAGGCTGAGCCATGGAATATAGGTTATTATAAACAATGCTACTCCAAATGCTAGAATAAAAGGCATTGCTTTTTTTGCTACATTCATAGGTGGAGTATCGCTTAGGGTTCCGGCCACAAATAGATCCAATCCAAATGGTGGGGTTGCAAGACCTATGGAGAGACAACATACCATAATAACTCCAAAATGCACTGGGTCAACTCCTAAAGATCGTACAGCAGGTAGAAGTATTGGAGATAATATTACGATTGCGGGGCCTGTATCCATAACCATTCCCAGTAGGATGAAAATCACTACTATTCCGGTTAGAACAGAGAAGCTTGATGTGAAATTATCAAGTATAAAGTTCTCGATTAAGATCGGTGCCTTTGCTAGAGCTAGAACACGACCAAAGGCTATAGCGAATGCCAGCACAAAACATAGGGGTGCGTAGGTCTTAACTGCCTTTGCTAAAAATGGGATTATGCTTTTAGCTGTAAAGGACTTATAAATCACCATAGAAACAAATAATGAATAAAAAACAGATATCACTGCTGCTTCGGTTGGTGTTACAAGGCCTGAGTATATACCCCCAAGAACGATAACCGGGGAAAGCAAAGCCCAAAAACTTTCTTTTAGCAAAAATAGAAAACCATTGCTCCTTAATTCCTTCATTTTCTTGTTTATTTTTTCTTTATCTTCGCCTTTTTTTATGCAATATACTACGGCATATATCATCATGGAGAGTCCAATGAGTATACCTGGTAATATTCCACCAAGAAAAAGCGCTCCTGTAGATACCCCCGTTGCCAATGAATACAATACAAAAGGAATGGAGGGGGGTATTATTACTCCAAGTCCTCCGGCCGTCGCTACCATACCAGCAGACCATGTCTTGTCATAACCCATCTCAACTAGAAAGGGAATCGTCATGGAGCCAACTGCGGCTGTAGTTGCAGGGCCTGATCCGGAAATAGCACCATAGAAAAGACATGTGAGTATAACAGCACAGGGGATTCCACCGGGTAAATTTCCAACAAAGTATGCAAAGAAGTTAAACAATCTCCGAGAGATTCCCCCTTCAGCCATTAAAACTCCTCCGAGTATAAACAACGGAACGGCTAGTATCGGGGTTGTGTCTGAACCTGAAAAACTATTGGCGATAAGTTGCTGTATAGAGCTTCCGGTTCCTCCTAATAACAAAGGCATAAGAGAACCAATCACCATGCTCATGGTAATGGGAATCGCAAAACCCAATGCAACGATAAAAGCTAAAAATATCCACAGTGCCATTATTCATCACCCCCTAAAATGTCAGACTTGCCAACAAGGGGACCTGTAGTAGACTTTACTTCCTCTTTTGCTTCCTTCAATGTCGATTCCATTGTGGTTTCTGCTTGGATATTGAAATTCTTGAAATTCTTGAATATTTCTTCTGCCATTCTTAACGCTCCCAATCCAAAGCCCACTATGGTAGATATATACATAATCCACATGGGTATTTGCATAGCCGGAGATGATTGCCCTGTTATTCGTATTTTATTCGTATAAATAACAGAATAATAAAATAGAACTCCAAATAGACCTAAGATAATAAGGTTGGTCAGAATTTCAATGGTTTTCCTCATTTTATGAGGCAGTAAATCCATTAATAAACCAACTCTTAACATATTTCCTTTTTTTATGGTGTAACCCAGGGAAAGAAATACCGTCCATATGTAGCAATATCTTGAAAATTCTTCTGGCCAGCTCATAGATGAAAAAAAAGTTCTAGCAATAACTTGTGTCATCATGACGGTTGAAATCATTGCCAATAGTATAATCAAAATGCTTTCTTCGAAATGTTCATCTAGCCATTTAATCACTGACACTTTTGCCTCCTTTCTTACTTTGAAAAGCAAAGTACCACATCAACGACTATACTTCCTCTTTATGCGAAAGAATATCAAATAGCTCTTGCCTCATTGCTTCTATGGGTGCAGGTTTTCCACTCCAAAGTTCAATTTGTTCAGCTCCTTGATACAAAGACATCCCTAATCCGTTTAGCACCTTGCAGCCCATTTGCTCGGCTTCTATAAGAAACCTTGTTTTGCTGGGATTGTAAATAGCATCAAAACATAATTGTCCTTGCTTTAAGTATTCTTTGTCAATGGGTGTCTCATCGACCGATGAAGGCATTCCTAACCCAGTATTATTCATCACAACGTCTGATTGTGCCAATTTTTCTTTTAGCCTCTTAGTATCACTTAGGTCTACTATCTCTGCTATAGGGCTGAAATTTTGATTTATATCATGAACCAGTTGCTCTACTTTAGACAGAGTTCTACTTCCAATATATATCTTCTTCGCTCCGTTGTATGCCAATACACTGCAGATGGCTCGGGCTGATCCTCCTGCCCCTAGGCAGAAAAATGTGGCTTCCGAAAGATTCAAATCAGGAGCTTCCTCCTTTAGCGATCTGTAAAAACCAAGACCATCGGTATTATAAGCTATCAGTTTCCCCTCTTTAATAACTACAGTATTGCTCGCCTGCATTTTTTCGCAAAGAGGATCTATTTCGTCCACATATTTTAATACTTCCACTTTATTTGGTTTTGTTACAGCAAAACCAGCAAAATTCATATGGCGCAAGCCATTAATCACATCACCTAAGTAATCATTTTCTACTTCAGTATAAAAATAAAGCATATCGGATCCCATGGCTCTATAGGCTGCATTTTGCATACGAGCCGCATAGGATTGGGATAACGGCTTCCCTAGAAGGGTAATCATTTTTGTATTGATATTTACAGGCATTCCTTTTCCCCCTTATTATTAAATCTTCTTATAAATATTCTACCTTATTCTATGCCATTTTCTTTGAAATATTCTTTTGCACTTCGCAGGCACTCGGCTGCGTGGCCATAGGCTCCTCGTTTTTGGAACTCTGTTGAGTTGGGAAGCTCTATAGAAATCGCATTTGGTGGCATAGCTAGAAGCATACCTTTAAGATCTATCCCTCCTTTTCCAGGATACAGTCTACCTTCTCTTGCAACCCCAATCATGCTCGAGTCCTCAAGGGAAGGAATTGCTGCGGGCCCATCGCATAGATGAATAAACCCAAATTTATTTCTATCTATCTTTGATAAGTCATCTACAGTAACATTGGATCTGTGAGCATGTAAAGTGTCTACCATAATAAAGGCATTGGGCCGCTTTATAGCATCTAAGATCTCTAAGGATTCCTTCAAGTCCGTCACCCCGGCAAAAGTAACAAATTCAAGATTTACTTTTAAGGAATATTTGGCTGCCATATCACAAATTTTTGCGAATTCTTCCAGTATATACTCTTTGTCTTTGGTCCAAATACTTGAAAGAACGTCTGTAGCACCTAATTCTGCCGCTGCTGCGAAAGCAGATTCGTAATCAGCCACATTTAAATCTTCTCTCACTCTTGCCAGTTCTATGTCCATAAGCTTTATATTGTTATCCAATAAAGCTTTTTTTATTTCTTTAAACAAAACCGGATCTTTATCAAATTGGAATAAAGGCTCATTCGGCAAATGCATAGGTATTGGTCTTAAACTAACAAAATCATACCCTGCATCTGCTGCTATTTTTATTTGATCCACGGGACTTGTCCCAGGAATAGTAAGATAAGCCAATGAGAATTTTCTAGCCATATTAATCTCCTTCTAACAAAAAATATTTATTTGTTTCAAAATGGTGTGGAGTTAAGTTATATCCTGTTACTTATCTTGCACTCTAGCAAAATTATCATATCTTTTAGCGGCGTATAAATATGTATGAAGTCATAACTGTCTTTTCGATAGAAGAGGAACATACAGGTCGGGGATTACTCCCAACCTGTATGTCGTTACTTAATTCTTGCTTTTTTCTAAAGCTTCCATAAAGGTGTTAACGACGTCATCACCTAAATCAGTTTTCAACATCTCCTTAACAACATCGGCTTTTTCTTTTAGTTTACTTATTTCTTCTTCAGAAAAATCAATTGCCTCAAGTCCAGCGTCAACCAAACCCTTTAGATTTGTAGTGCTACTATCAGCCATTAATCCAGCGGCATATTCTTTAGCTTCTAGTGCTACTTCATCAAACATTTTTTTATAGTCATCTGGCATACTCTCATACAATGCCTCGTTTACCAGAAATAGGTTCGGATATATTATATGGTGAGTATTGATAATATACTTTTGCACTTCTGCGAACTTCGCTGCCAGGGCCGTATCATATGGGTTTTCCTGAGCATCGACTAATCCTTGCTGTAGAGACAAATACAACTCTCCAAAAGCTAAAGGTGTGGGGCTTGCTCCTACATTTTTCCAAAAAGCTATGTGATACTTGTTCTCTAAAGTTCTGATTTTTAATCCTTTAAATTCTTCGATATTTCTTACTTCTTTGCTTGATGTAGTTTCTCTAAATGTAGCGGCTTGAGCAAAGGACATTCGTTTGTAACCTGCCTCTTTAAAAGCTTTATCTAAAATCTTTGTATATTCGCTGTTGTTTAACACCTCATCAATCTCTTCTTTAGTGTATCCGTAAAAGGCGTAGGGTAAATCTAACATAGCCAGTTCGGGAATGATTGATACCGCCGGTGCTGGTTGGAAGACCATGGCTGAAATATCTCCGGACTTTAAGCTTTGGAGCATCTCTCCGTAGGTTCCCAGTTGAGAGCCAGCATATACATCAGCTGTTATTTTCCCCCCGGATTTTTCTTCTATTAATTCCTTAAATTTAATACAATATAAATCTCCGATTGATCCCTCAGCTGCACCGTGGCCCATAATATAATTAAAACTTGGGCCTTCGGCAACAGGTGGTGTGGTTGCTTCACTCGTCGTTGGTTCCGGCGCACTGGCAGGAGGAGTTGGTTCGCTGGAAGTTGCAGCGCCTCCGCTACAGGCTGTAAGTACTAACGATAAAACAAGAATTGATATTAAAATCAGTTTTTTCATCTTTTCTCTCCTTTTCATTTACAATATTATACTTTAAAGTTTATCTCTAAATAGTTTTATAATAAGATTAAACTTATTGCTGGAATAAAAGTTATTAAGAGTAGAGCAATGGTATAAACCGCAATCAGTGGCATGGCTTTTCTACCTACTTTGAGTACTGGCGTTTCTATTAAAGGTGCCGTAACAAAAAGGTTTAATCCAAAGGGTGGTGTGACTAAACCAATGGCCAAACAACAAACCATAATTACTCCAAAATGCACTAAATTAATATTGAAAGCCTCCAATGTTGGAACTAAGATTGGAGCCATAATTACTATCGCAGGGCCGGTATCCATAACCATTCCAAGTAAAAAGAAAAACACTACGATTATTAATAAAAATGGTACAGCTGATGAAAATGTGTTTGCAAACATAAGCGATATCATTTGTGGAGCTCTTAATAATGCCAGTACTCTTCCAAATGCAGTGGCAATGGCTAAAATGAAAATTAGTGGTGCATAACCTCTAACCGAAGAAATTACAATATCCCATATTTTGTTGAATTCAATCGTTTTATATACAAATAAACTTATTATCAATGAATAAAAGACTGAAATACAAGCTGCTTCTGTAGGTGTGAAATAACCTGAATATATTCCTCCTAGAATGATTAATGGGGATAGGAGTGCCCAAAAACTATCTTTTAGAAGTCGCACCAGCCCCAGTGATCTCAATGCATCATAATTCTTTTGTATCTTTTCCTTATCTTCGCCATTTTTTTTACAATAATAATAGGTGTAAAATATAAGGACCGATCCTATCAGTATTCCAGGAAGGACACCAGCGATGAATAAATTTCCAACCGACGTACTAGTAGATGTTCCGTACAGAACAAAGGGTATACTAGGCGGGATTATTACACCTAAACTGCCAGCTGTAGCTATTAACGCTGCACAAAATACTTTATCATAGCCCAATTCAATTAATATTGGCAGTGTCATACCTCCTACTGCCGCCGCCGTCGCTGGGCCAGAACCGGATATTGCTCCATAAAACAAACAGGTTAGAACTGCCGCTGATGGCATTCCTGCTGTTCTATTTCCTATAAAATAGGCTACTACATTGAATATTTTCTTCGAAATACCGCCTCTGGCCATCAAAACTCCTGCCAGTATGAATAACGGTACAGCTATAATGGGTGTGCTATCAGCTCCTCCAAAAAGGGCTCTTATCACCGCTTCGTTTGATGTGGATCCAACGGCACCCATAAGTTTTGGCCAAAATGTTGCGATACCTATTCCAGTTACAATTGGAAGGCCAATCATAAGGCAAATTCCAAAAATCAAAAACACTATACCCGCCATGCTGCCCCTCCTTTTATTGTGTTTGTAAAAAATCTTCTTTTTCTATTGAAGACTCTCCGGTGGAAATCAAATAAATTTGTTGAGCGCACCTTATTGTCGTAAGAATAAACCCAAGGGGAATTATAAGATACACTAAAAACATCGGTATCTCCATCGCTGGAGAACTCTGTGTACTCATCCTTATTCCTCTTACGGTCAAAATTGAGTAATAGCTCATAAAGGAGAAGAATACTATATTTATTAATTGTAGTGTAATCTCTACTATCTTTTGTATTGTTCTGGGCAGATTATGAACCAATAAATCTACCCTAAGAATAATCCCTTTTTTTATTGTAAAAGATATACTCAAAAATACCGACCACAAATAAAAATATCTGCACAGTTCTTCTGCCCAAACAAGGGATTCCCCTATTAGCCTCATGAATATTTGTAGCAACATGACACAAGATATTCCAATTAGCAAAGAGCCCATTAAATATTCTTCAAAATGCTCGTCAAGCGATTTTATAATTTTCATATATCACCACACTTAATATTTGTATCAATGGAATACCATTTCATCTTTTCCAACATAGTATTCCGTTGACACATGTTATATACACTTTTCTTGGTAATTATTTGTGTGATCCAGAGTGATCCGGAGCTATATATTCGCCATCTTTATTCTTTAGCACTTTACCGAAGGCAACATTCTCTTTTGGATTATAAATGTCATTTATATTCCAGCATCCCGGCGTGGGTACTCCAATGTTTTCCATGGGCACATCAAGTAGGAAGGGTTTGTTGCTTTTTATCGCTTCTTCTAAAGCAGGTCTAAAAGCTTCTGCTGAATCAATTTTTATTGAATCCACTCCATAGGCTTGGGCAACTTTAGCCCAATCCGGGGAATAGGGTTCACCATCGGGGGTTGTAAAAACTGTACCGAATTTGGTCTTGTAATTTGCATAGGTTAAACCTGCAATGGTTCCAAAGGCTGAATTGTTCATTACTATCCAAATTACAGGAATGTTTTGCTCAACGGCCGTTGCTAAAGTCGATGGGTTTATCCCAAACCCGCCGTCACCCACTAAAGTAAGTACCACTTTGTCTGGTGCTGCTAGTTTCCCACCAATTAGGGCCGATGCTCCAAAACCCATGGTAGCCAGACCCGAGCTGTGATGAATCGTTCCTGGAATAGTCACATCAAACTGCTGGGCCACACCATTCTTATTCCAACCTACATCAGTGTATATCAGTGAATTTTCAGGAATAGCCTCTTTTACATCCTTTAAGATTCTTTGAGGAGTCATGGGAAAACGGCTATCTTCAGAGATTGCGATATTTGAATTTTTAAAGAGTTCTTTATTTTCTTTGATTCTTTCCTTCAATTCTGGCTTGCTCTTTCCTTGAGGGCAAATTTTCTTGGCTTCCTCTAGAATTTGTACAAGAGCTTCCTTCAAATCTGCAATAGCCCCTATGCTAACAGGATAATTTCGCCCGATTTCCGTTGGGTCAATGTCAATTTGCATGAATTCACTTTTATTCATGTCAAAAGTAACACCGGGATACCAACTTGAACTGTCGGCTTCTGCAAATCTAGTACCAAGTCCAAGTATTACATCGGCGTTTGCTGTGAATTTATGGGTAAATTCCATACCCCAGAAGCCGGTTTGACCTAACATTAGAGGATGAGTATCAGAGATACACCCCTGACCCATTAAAGTTCTTGAAACCGGTATATCTAAAAATTCAACCAAGGCTTGAAGTTCCTTGGAAGCGTCAGCTAACAAAATTCCGCCGCCGGCATGAATTATAGGATTTTTTGCGTTGATCAGTTTTTCCGCGATGACTTTTGCCGCCGATGGGGCTAAGGCAGGTTTAATGGTTGTGTGTGAGTCTAAGTAGGTTCTCCTAAAAAGATCCTCCTCAATCTCTACAGAGAAAACATCCATTGGGACGGAAATCAGAACCGGTCCAGGCCTACCACTTTCTGCAAGCCTAAAGGCCTTATCCAGAATATCAGGGAGCGCCTCAGGATCATCGATTCTCCATGCTCGTTTGACTATTGGTTTTAGAATTTCATATTGCGAAGCGTCGCTGTGAAGGTTCACTTCTTGGTGGGGGTGCTTTCCATAATAATAACGAGGCACATCACCAGCAATAACAACCATAGGAATAGAGTCAAAGGATGCATTGGCCACGCCGGTCACTGTATTTGCAAGACCGGGTCCAAGGTGGGATAGTACGACCCCTGCTTTCTTTTTAACCCTTGCATAGCCATCGGCTGCCATAGCAGCCAACTGTTCATTTCTAAAGGAAATAAATTCTATTTTTTCGCTTTTTGATAATTCATCTAAAAACGCAATGACAGTATGTCCACAAAGGCCAAATATATACTCCACTTCGCGTCTTTCAAGATAATCTACCATCAATTCGGATACTAGTTTTTTCAAGGTTTTTCCTCCTAATTATGCTTTATTCTCTCTCTTTGGGTCGTAAAATTCACCAAATAATTCTTCGTCCGATGGCCTATCCTCAGCTATCTCTTTGGAGACCCAGGTAACATTCATGTAATGGTGAAGATGAACGTTTTCTGATGTTGCGTTGCCTCCCCATGTCCCACAACCTATGCTGGATGTCATAGGCATTCCATTTGTAAAGGATCCGGCATTTGCTTTTGACTGGGGTTGTCTTACCATGATTCGCCCTACGTTGGCTTCTAGAGCTAGCCTGTGGATATGATCTTCATTATTTGAATAAATCCCTACGCTGTGTCCCTTACCACCGACTGCATGTATTGCCATAATTATATCTATAGCCTTTTGGAACTCTCCTTCATATTTATGTACTGCAAGCAGAGTCGATAGTTTTTCCCGGCACCAAACGTCATCGTAATCTTGTGTAAATGAGCCGGTACCCTTTGCAATTAAGAACTTTCTATCTTCTGGTATTGAAAAACCTGCAAGTTCTGCCATCCTCTGGGGAGACTGAGCCACGGAGTCCGGTAGTCTATGACAACTTTCATCCCACATTATTTTTTTAATGGATTCTTGTTCTTCTTCATTTAATAAGTATCCGCCCACTTGAACCAGTTCTTTTACAGCATCATCGTAGATGCTTGCTTGGATTACGATATTTCCATCGGCCGAACACCCTGAACCAAAGTCCGATGTCTTGGAGAGCATGGTATTGTAGGCAGCTTGGTGAAGCTCGTCTTTGGCAGATTCATCCCAAATCATTGTCGCATTGCCGGCACCTACTCCATAGGCTGGAGTTCCTGAGTGATAGGCTCTTCTCACAACCCCTTGGCCACCCGTTGCGATAACCAGGTCACACTTGGTATTGAGTGCCTCGGACAAAGCTTTGTTTACTTTGGCTTTTCCCTGTCCAAGGATTTGTATAAGGTCTTCCGGTGCCCCCACTTCTCTGAGGCCTTCCCTCATCAGTTCGATGGTCTTCCCACCGGTTTTTACCGATCGTGGGTGGGGAGAGAAGATGATTGCGTTTCTTGCTTTAAGTGCATATATGGCATTTCCTGCCGGGGTTAAATCGGGGTTAGTGGCGGGAACCACACAGGCTATTACCCCTACGGGTTTTCCATATTTTACGATGCCCTTTTCTGGGATTTCTTCAATGATTCCAACACTTTTTTGACGCAGTGCGTCTCTTAGAACCCCTCGGATTTTGAACTTCTTATTTTCCCTGCTAACAAAATCCCCCATTTTACTTTCTTCGATACTCATTTTTACCAGTTCTTTAAAGGTCTGGGTATTTGCAACCTTCCACGCAATGGCCTGGATTGTGCGATCGATGTCCTCCTGAGTCCACTTCTCAAAAATCTTCTGCGCTGCATCGGCCCGTGCAAATTTTTCTTCGATTTCATCTATTTGGTCTTGAGTAAGTTTTGAATAAACTTCCTCCATAGAACTCATCCTGCTCATATTATTACCTCCTAATCGATATTTGTCTTGTTTTCATTTACAAGCAATACAGTGAAGTATGTCCACCGTAAAAGTAAACTCATTCTAACTATCATTTCTATCTTATTAGATCTTTAGATCTGCCAGCTTTTAGAAGATATGAATCCGTATCATGACCTACTAAGCACTGTACAGACCTCGCAATTTCCATCAATTTGTTGATATCGATACCGGTTTCGATTCCCATCTCATCGAGCATATGTACAACATCTTCAGAAGCAATATTTCCTGCTGCCCCAGGTACAAAGGGACATCCTCCCAGACCTCCAAAAGAAGAATCAAAATGAGTAATCCCCGCTTGCATGGCTGCTAGAATATTTGCCATGGCCATTCCTCTTGTATTATGAAAATGCAACCACCATTTCACATCTGGATAGGATTTTTGCATTTGAGTACAAACCTTATAAACTTGATTTGGAACAGCCATACCCGAGGCATCCGAGAGGGAGATTTCTCTTACTCCAACCTTCAAATAGGCTTCAACTATACTCTTAACTGCTTTTAAACTGATTTCACCTTCCCATGGTGATCCAAAGGGCATGGAAATAGAACCCGACACTTCGATATCCTTTTGCCTAGCTAGATTGTAGCTTTCTTGAAACCCGGCAACACTCTGTTCGGGAGTCATATTAATATTAGCTAAATTGTGGCCCAAGCTGGCAGAAACGTTTAGTTTTACTTTGCGACATCCACATTTTATCGCCCGCTCTATTCCTTTTTTATTGGCAACCAGTGCTCTGAACTCCACGTTTGTTATATCTTGCAATCGGAAAAAAAGCTCATCGGTATCAGCCATTTGAGGAACAGCTTTTGGGCTCATGAAAGAACCTAGCTCGATTACCTTAAATCCTGCACTAATAAGCTTATTAGCAACCTCCAGTTTATCTGAAGTATCAAGTGTTTTTGCTTCATTTTGTAGTCCGTCCCTAAGCCCGACCTCGCAAAGCACGATATCCGATGGTAACACCATTTTTATTCCTCCTGCCTTAAACCTGATAAGTTTACTACTTTAATATAACTATATTTTATTTGCTATTGATTGTCCAATACCGATTTTGTATAATGATTATAGAAACTCTCTATAGTAACAAGATGGCAACATTAAGTTTAATGTAGTTATCATATTATTTTATAGCTATTCATTTTAATCTTTGGATAGATTGTTCCTATAATATTTCATTAATTCATTCATACAGAAGGGAGAATAAAATGACTCTTCAACAACTTATATACTTTGTTAAAATGTCTAACACATTGCATTACACAAATGCAGCAGAACAGCTTAACATTTCTCAACCAAGCCTAAGTTATTCCATAGGCGAACTATCAAGAGAACTGGGCGTCCCTTTATTTGAGAAAAACGGGAAAACAATTTCCCTATCTGAATATGGAGAAGCATTCTTACCCTATGTCGAAAGTGCGCTAAACATCCTTCAACAAGGAGAAGCCCAGCTTGTAACTATGAAAAATCCTTCCAGTGGAAACATCAATCTAGGCTATATATATAGTGTGAGCTTTGATGCCATTCCCTATCTGATTGATCAGTTTTATACCTATCAAGGCAACAACAATATTCATTTTAACTTTCAAGTGAATATAACAAATACACTAATTGAAAAGCTATTGGACGGAAGATTGGATGTGATACTGGCTCCTCTACCGGAGGTGGCCAATGAGAACATTGAATCCATTCCCTTCTTTAAACAGGAGCTTTTTCTAGTTGTTTACAATGACCACCCCTTGGCTATTAAAAAAAGTGTCAAACCCGAAGACATCGGCAACGAAAAGTTTATTGCAATCAACAAGAGAACCGACCTTTTCTTACAGACCGATGCACTATTTAGAAGTCATAACTTAGTCCCGGAAATAGAGTTTGTCGTGGATGAATGCAATTCAATGGCTGCCTTTGTTGGATCCAAATTGGGAATAACAATTATGCCCAAAATCCCGTCTCTTTCTAGTTACAATGTAACGGCGATACCCTTTGAAGGAAGTCCTCTTACTAGAACTATTTATTTGCATTGGAACACTAGAAAACAGATGTCGCCAGCACTAAATAGCTTTTTAGAACATTATAAATCCACTATAGTTATTGATGGATTGTATATGACCGATCATAGAAATCCAGTCTAAAAACAATAAAACAAAAGACTGAAAATACTGGTATTTTCAGTCTTTTGTTTTATTCCTTCAGCAAACACTATTACAATGCCTTATTTAATCATAAGTGATTGTATCAAAATAGTTTTATCCTATAAATATTCCAATCTATTTGCAGAATAAAGAGCAAATACACCTAGGAGACCAACCACAACAAAACCGAGGGTTAGTCCAAAATAATCACCTATACTTCCTAATATAATTGGTCCAATAACCATCCCTATGCCATATAAAGCTTGAAATACCCCCATGGTCGTTGCCATCACTTCTTTTTTTACTCCGCTAATCACCATGGCCATTAAGAGTGAGAAGACGATGGCATTGCCTATGCCTGCAACCATTTGAACAATATAAAATACGCTTAAATTTGGTATAAAGGGTGTTATAAAGCATACCAGTGAAATCAAAACAAAGCCAAAAAGAAGGGTGTTTTTTTGCCCAAACCTAAAAGTCATCACCGTATTTGCCCATATAGAAAAGAAGATTTGTGGAAAAGTGAATAAAGTAGACAAAAGACCCAACTGGAGATTATTGGCACCTAGATTACCGGCTATTATCGGTGTGAACCCAAAGTTTGTTGCAAAGGTTATAAACTGTAATAAAGCAGCCAAAAGTGAAATATGTATCACCTTCGTATCCTTCATAACCCTAGAAAATCCCAAGGATGATGCAGCTGTAGGCTTATCTTTATCAACCTTTTCTTCGTAAATAAAAAATCCTATGACTAAACTAACCAAACTTATAATCATGCTTAATAAGAAAATGGCTTTAACCCCAAAGCCAATAGCGACGAATCCCCCTATAAACATAGCTATCAATTGACCTAATTTGCTATTGGCTGTTATAATGCCCACGGCTCTATTGGATTCTTCCCTATCATAGTAACTAATATAAAGGATAGAAAAATTCACCCAGGTCGCCGCCGCGATTCCCGCTATGAGTCTAGCCCACAATAAAGAGAAGGGACTTGAGAATAGATATAATATGGCTGCACTAATTACTGCACAAATAATACCCATAATAATGAATATTTTTCTCATCCTCAATTTGTCAGAAATTATACCAATAGGTATTCTCAGTAATGTTTGGGTTAATCCATAGGCACCTCCGATTAAGCCAATCAATTTGTAGGATGCTCCAAGCTCCTTGGCATAATTGGACAGTTGGGGAACATAGGCATAAATGGAAAACCAAAATAAAACTGTAACTGTTGAAAATAGCGTTTTTTTACTAATCACAAAATATCTCCGCATAGAACGTTTGAGATTAATCTATATGAATGCAAATCCCAATTTATTGAACATATAGATTAATTCTTAGTAGTTTAGTAGACAAATCTCTTGTTTGTTTCATTTGATAGATAGGCAGCATATATTGCCTTTGTTGTATCATAGGCCAGCTTAAAATCTGATAAGGGCTCTCTATCAAAGGCAATGGACTCCATAAAGTCTATAAGTTCATCGGTAAAACCTCTTAGAATTTCATCGGCTATAAAGGCTTTATTCCAACCTATTGTAGAAGGTAACATTTCGGAGAATTTTATGTTTTCCATGCCTTCATTGTCTAACATATACACATTGAGTGCATCGGTAGGAGTCAAATTATTCATCATTACAGCATTATTAGCATATATTTCTACATAGTTTTTTGTTCCGCCCAATACAGTATCCGATGCCATAACCACTGCTTTACTGCCATCGGTAAATGAAATCGTAACATTGGCAAAGTCCTCTACATCATTGACCCTTGTCGTATGATACTTGAGTTGATCTTCAGATAAACCGCCGGTAATTTGTCCCATATCAGCAATGATGCTCTCAATTTCTATTTCCTCACCGCTGTATTTCGCCTCTTCTTTTTTTATATATAGGACTCCAGCCAAGGGGTGGCTCCCAACTCGAATAAATGAGCCTCCTCCTGTTTTATCCCATTCTCCAGCTACAGGAGAACTGGACCCTTTTAAGCTTTCCTCGCCTTTAAGAAACAATACCGTTGACTTCTTATTTTTCAATATTTCTACGGACTTTTGGATACTGGGAGCATATACATAATTTTCTGCATACATAAACTTTTGACTATTTCTTTCAATGGCAGATTTTATTTCTTCGAGCCCAGCCATGACTTCTTTATACATTTTTTCTTTGCTAACATGCTTACCGATGGGTCTTATATCTTCTGGATTTCCAAAGTATCCAATCAAAGGTTTTTCACATATTACATGTTTACCTGCATCCAAAGCTTTTATAATCATATCCTTATGTAGAAATGGTGGGGTTACAATGTCAATCACATCTATTTCAGGGTCCTTTATCATCAAATCAAAATCTGTCTCCAGGGTTTCGAAATTATACGTTTCCTTTATGGTCATGGCTTTATCCTCAGCAATGTCGCATATTGTCCTTAGTCTTACATCAACACTACTTATTTTTTTATACCCTTCACAGTGAAGGATAGCTCCATAACCTGCACCTACCATACCTATTACGACAGTCTTTTTCATAATTACTCTCTCCTTTATTTGTATATGAAACACCAATCATGGTTTCTCTAAGGCCAACACAGCTTTTATGAACCTTGTTACATGTTAGGATATCTTCTAATTCAGAATTATACAACTGAAAGATTTTAATGGACAAGCTTTAAGTCACAAAGCCAAATGCAATTCAATAGCTTTCTTTTTAATTTCCATACTTAAAAGATCCTTGAATCGCCTAGAGAGGGCCAAACTAAGGATCTTCTTTTTATCTAATAATCTTGTTTAATAATCTTGCCCTTTTCATCTAAGTACATTTCTGTTATCTTTGAGAGCTTGGCTTCATCATTTTCCTTAATGCATTCCAGAGTCAAAATTTTTTTGCCGATGCCAGTTCCCTTTTTGAAGTTTTGCCTTAAGACTTTCATAAGTGAAACCGGGTGTTCCGGTTCCTTTAAAGAGACAAGGGAGCTATCGGGTTTTGAGATGGCTTCATAAATGAGCTTTTCAAAGTCTATATCATCAAGACCGGGAATAAGGAAAAACTCTACATCCTTTTTAAGATCATCAAAACCTTTAACCTGTACCGAAGTAAAATTAGACTTTGCGACACCCATAATCGAAGCCATAAGGGGCCTTATTCCGGCTGATCTGTGACCTGAAACCACAATAGAGTCCTTTCTCATTATGGCCTCTTCAATAAAGTGGCCCTGCTCCGGGCTCATCATGCCGGTATCCACAAACTTTTTAATCATTGGATTCATTCATACACCTCCTATTTGATTACCCTACTAATTTGAATCGTTTATTTTTGCTCATACTTAAAGCCTTCAAATCTGTGATAGTGCTAATAGAAATGATACCCCTAAATACCAAAGAATAATGATCTAGAGATAAGTATAATTTTTATCAGGATATAAATAGGAGGCCCTAGGAGTGCCGTGATTTGAAATCAGTAGTCTATCGAAAAAAGCATTAGAATCTACTATACCCATGGAGTCCATGCTTGCTACTACTCTAAATTCTTATCTATAGTATAATAAGATCTAGTGCTATAAATTCTATCTTACTTAACTTTGTAAAAGCCAGGAGGCTATTGATTGAAAAAGATACTTATGGGAAAAATTGCCGATAAAATACTTAAGCTAAACTTAAATATGAAAAGTGGTGAACATCTACTTATTGTCACTGAGCCAGAGAAGATATCTATAGCAGAAACCATAGCTGCATCAGCTATGAGAATGGAAATAGAGCCGGTAATTTCTATTATGATGCCCAGAAAGACCGATGGGCAAGAACCTCCTGAGATTATTGCCAGGGCTATGAAGGCCAGTGACGCCTTTTTGTCCGTTGTAGGAAAGTCTATCACCCATACCCAAGCCGTAAAGGACGCTATAGCCGCTGGTTCTAGAGGACTAGTCCTAACCCAGTTCAGCGAAGATATGATGATAGAAGGGGGCATGGAGGCGGATTTTCAGAGCCTGGCTCCCCTTTGTAAAGATATGGCCAAGGCGCTAGAGGACGGTGACAAAATTAGACTTACTACACCCCTGGGCACGGATCTAAGCTTTTCAGCCACTGGCCGAAGGGGGAACGCTCTCTACTGCATGGTAGAAAAAGGCCAGTTTTCCACGGCGCCCACTATTGAAGCCAATGTTTCTCCCATAGAAGGCACAGCCCGAGGAAAAATCGTAGCCGATGCCAGCGTCCCCTATATTGGTATTGGGCTACTGGAAGAACCCATCTACTTTGATGTGGAAGATGGAAATATCGTTTCTATTAAAGGCGGATACCAAGCCGATATGTTAAGAGAAGACCTAGCCAGTAAAAAAGATCCCGGTGTCTATAATATTGCAGAATTAGGCATTGAACTCAATCCAAATTGTAGATTTTTAGGACTCATGCTAGAAGATGAAGGGGTATTTGGCTCTGTTCACATCGGAATTGGTACCAGTATTAACCTGGGCGGAACTCTAAAGGCAGCCAGCCACTATGATCTAATCATGACTAAGCCAACGGTTGTTGTCGATGGCAGAACCATCTTAAAGGATGGAGAAGTGGTACTGTAGGGTATTTATTCACCCTCTTACTTTCCTAGGAATCAAAAAGAGCAGGCTTATAAGTCTGCTCTTTTGATTCCTATATATAATCCTTTTGTAATTTTATAAATCTTTGAGAATATGATACACTCCCTCTTCATCATTAGAATAATCCGAAACTACATGCCACTGCTTTAATAGATCCGGATCGGAATTTTTCATTGCCACCCCTACCCTAGAGTATTTTATCATCTCCAAGTCATTGAGGGCATTGCCCGCTGCAAGGATTTCTTCCTTTTTAACATCCAAATAATCTGCCAGCATTTTTAATGCCTCTGCTTTAGAGGAGCCCTGGGCCATAAATTCAACTACGTAGGGAGTGGATCTGGCCGTAGTAATAGGTAAGTCTTTAAAAATCAGATCCACATCGTCTTTAGGAAGTTCTTCATAGACAAAAACAATCATATTGACGTCGTCTTTGATGTTTTCACTTAATTTACCCACCACCTTATATTCAATATCTTGATACTGGGCAAATCTCTTTGATGATTCACTGTCCTTTGCTATATAAAACACATCATCAATATACACTTTAATATACAGCCCTAGTTTTTCACTGTATTTGATGATTTCAATGGCGTCTTTAAGAGCAATCTTCTTTTCTCGTAGCTTTGCTCCCCCAGCTAGCTGTACAGCGGCTCCGTTATAGGAAATAATAGGCAAATCCAGTGCTAGTTTATCCTTAATGTTTTTTGCTGCCCTGCTGGCTCGTCCCGAAGCAAGAACTACATATTTATCTTTTTCTATAAGATTCTCGATCTTTTTTTTGGTTCGATGGGAAATGCTTCCTCTACTGTCCAGTAAAGTACCATCGATATCCAGTGCAATAAGTTTAATTGGTTTGTTCAAAATTCAATTTACTCCATTTCTAATGCTTTTGTTTAACTCCCATAAAAAATAACTTCCCTATTACTTCTGATACCCAGGGAAGTTACTCTTATTTATTACGTTATTGCCTTCTCTGTTTCTTTGTCAAAAAGGTGGATTCTGTTCCAGTGAACCCTTAATTCGACTTGATCATCGGCTCTTTTCTTGGTTTTCGGATCGACCTTTGCTACTATTTTCTCATCGAGCATGGCCAAGTACAAATAGGTTTCTGAACCCATCAGCTCAGCCACTTCAACTACCGAGGTGAGGGTAGAATAATTGTCTAACAAGGGATCCACTTCGGTCTCATGAAGGTTTTCAGGTCGAATACCAATTAGAATATCTTTTCCTAAATACCCCGCCTTGGTTAATCGCTCTTCCTTTTCACTACTGAGATTGACGATATTTCCATTTAGTAGTTCAACCGCTATTTTCCCACTATTTTCTATTACTCTGCCCTGCAGTATATTCATTTGTGGGCTTCCTATAAAGCTAGCGACAAAAACATTTACAGGATTATCGTAGACAAATTGTGGCGAACCCACTTGCTGAATATCTCCATCCTTCATAATAACAATTCTTGTGCCCATGGTCATGGCTTCTGTCTGGTCATGGGTGACATAGATAAAGGTTGTGTTCAGCCTTTTATGAAGTTTCGCTATTTCAGTTCTCATCTGCACTCTTAATTTTGCATCTAAATTGGAAAGAGGCTCGTCCATTAAAAATACCTTGGGATCTCTCACCATGGCCCGGCCTAGAGCCACTCTTTGCCTTTGTCCGCCAGAAAGAGCCTTGGGTTTTCTATCCAATAGACTTTCTATCTCCAAAATATCTGCAGCATTTCTTACCCTGCTATCAATTTCTGCCTTGTCCATCTTTCTAAGTTTGAGTCCAAAGGCCATATTTTGATAGACCGACATATGGGGATACAAAGCATAGTTTTGAAAAACCATGGCTATGTCTCTATCTTTAGGATGAATATTATTTACCAGTTGATCTCCAATAAATATCTCTCCTTCAGTAATTTCCTCAAGGCCGGCTATCATTCTAAGAGTGGTGGTTTTACCACAACCCGAAGGGCCTACCAGTACTATAAATTCCTTATCTTCAATCTCTAAATTGAAGTCTCTAACCGCCACCACATCGCCAGGATAAACCTTCTTGATATTTCTTAATGATAAATTAGACATCAATTCACACCCTTCTAGATCATCCATCTTGTTAATCTACATTGATTGTAATATCTGCAGAGGTCAATTATTAATGTCTAATTAATAGGAAACCTTTGTCATATATCTTCTTGTAGAAAGAGGATGATTTCTTACTTGCGCCAAATTCTCAGAATAACGCTCTAAAATAGTGGATATAACAAAGGGTGACATATATCCTCTAATGTCTTCGGCTATTCCTGGTAGTGGATAATCCTTTGTATCAATGATCTCTGCGTTTTTATTATAAATAGCTGTAAAATCCGTTACTCGGTCCAATAAAGGTCTGGTCAAATCCTCACCTTTAAAGATCAGCAGTTTCGAATCATCGGTTACAATTTCAAAGGATCCGTGGAAAAACTCTCCTGCATGAACAGGATGGGCCTGAATCCACTGCATCTCCTCAATTATACAAACCGCATAGGAGTAGGTCTCTCCCCATAAAACGCCGGCTCCAATGGTCATTATAAAGTCAGCATCTTTGAAATCATTGGCAAATTTAACGGCTCTGTCTTCTACCAAGTGTTTAATTCCAACCAAGTTTTCTGGTAGTTTTGCAATGGCTTCCATTACTTCTTCATACTTTTCAAAATTGTCTACTTGCTTCATTAGACTAAAGACAATTTGATAGAGCATAATGAGTTTTGAGTCGGTAACACCGCCCTTGGCCTCATTAGCAAAAATATAATCTACATTTTGTCCCAGTGGAGAATCGGCCTTACCGGCAAATCCAATGGTAGCTGCTCCCATTTCTCTAGCCATTTTTGCTGCTGCTACGGTTTCTTTGGTAGTTCCAGTATAAGAAGACAGAATGACTAGGGACTTATCGGAAAAAGTTTTTGGTTTAATAGCCACAAATTCTCCCGCATTGTACTCATAGACCGGAAGCTTGGAATTGGTTTCAAGTAAATATTTACAAGGGGACATAACAGCTAGGGAACCGCCACATCCAACTAAAAACACATTTTCAACGCCTTTTTCTACAATTTTCTCTACTGCTTCTTCAATATTTTTTCTTTCGTTTACGCCTTTTTCCAGTACTTCTTTGTATTCGGTAAAATCTTTAACCATAATATATCCTCCTCAAGATATCTTTCTTAACCTTTTACTCCACCGGAGGTAATTCCTCGGATGAATTGTTTTTGGAATATGATAAATAAAATTATCATGGGTAACGCGGAAATCGTAAGTCCCGCTAGTAATATAGTCCAGTCGGTACTCAGTGTGCTTCGCAGGTTCATCAGTCCCACAGGAATCGTACGCAGTTTGCTGTCTTCAATAAATACTAAGGCAAACATAAACTCATTCCATACCGATATTGCCGATAGCAGCGACGCCGCCGCCAGTATTGGTTTACTCATAGGAAGGATAATATACCAGAAAACCTTCCAACTGGTACAGCCATCGATATAAGCAGAATCCTCTATTTCTCTAGGTAGAGTAACCATATAGGACCTAATGAGAAAAGTGGTAAAGGGAATCTGAAAAGCTGTATAGGGTATTATCAGAGCCCAGTAGGTATTGTATATCTTTAGCTTTTGCAAAAGTTTATATAAAGAAATCAAACTCACCTGGGGTGATAACATTAAGCCGCCAATAATTAATAGCAAAAATATCTTTTGGCCTTTAAACTCAAATCTACTTAAAGCAAAGGCACAGCAGGAGCTGAAAATTATTGTAAGGGTTATGGATACCGTCGTAACAAGAATGCTATTTAAGAAATATCTTCCAATTCCTATATCCCAAGCCTGTTTATAATTTCCCCAAATAAATTTCTCTGGCAGTGCCCAGGTGTTTAAAAATAATTCTTTGTTGGTTTTAAACCCGCTGATAAGCATCCACAGAATAGGATAAATTATCATGATAGCAAATATTGTAAGCATTAGGAAAGTTATTAGGAATAATATTTGACTACCCAAACTTCGGTCTTTCATACTATCCCTCCTATTCTTCTTTATTTGCTTTCGAGGCTTTTAATTGGATTAGTGTGGTAACAAAGGTTATTGCAAATATAATCGTTGCAATGGTGGCAGCGTAGCCCATCTCGTCATTTCTAAATCCCGATCTATAGAGGTAGGATGCCAGAACTTCCGTAGAACGTCCCGGACCTCCTGCCGTCATTACATAGACCTCATCAAAGACCTTGAATCCGCCGATCATTGTGATAATCATCGAAACTACGATGGTGTCGGCGACCTGGGGTACTGTAATGTAAAAGAATTTAGAAAATGCATTGGCACCATCGAGCATAGCCGATTCATATAGCTCTTCGGGAATTTTCTGAATGGCTATAAGAAACAAAATCATAATGTATCCGGTGTATTGCCACTGGGATGTGGCTATTACTGATAACATAGCTGTTTTACTATCACCTAACCAAGCTCTCGTTAAATTTTCCAAGCCAATGGCCTTTAAAGCGGCATTTAGCAAGCCAATGTTGGGATTGTATATCAATTGCCATAGTAGTCCTACCACAGTAATAGAGATGACTGCCGGTAGAAAAAAGGTAGTTCTAAAAAATGTCTGATATTTTCTAAAGGCCTTTTCTTCTAATATTGCAGCTAACACCAATCCCAAACCCACTTGCACTATGATTGATATAAAGGCATACAAAGCGTTGTTCTTAAGAGCAATATAAAATACTGGATCTTTAAACAGTCTACGATAATAGTCTAAACCTACGAAAACTCTATCGGGAGAAAAACTATTCCAACGAAATAAACTGTAAAAGAAATTCTGTATTATAGGGTAGTAAATAAATAAAACAACAAATATTACCGCGGGTAACATAAAAAATACAGCTATTTTTTTGTTGCGGTACATATTCACCCTATCATCTCCCTTCACAAAAACGCGAGAAGTAAGTTTACATCAATTATTCGGCTTCTTTTTGCACTTCCAAAGCCATATCCTGCACTTCTTTCATTATTTGTTCAGGGGTTTTGGTTCCATTTAAAAGCTCTTGTAAATTGGGTAAATATACATCGGAAATTTTAATATGAATATCGGTATCAAGCCACAGTGCCATACCCTCTGCTTGAGCAATGGCATTCATGCCTTCTACTAAATATTCGCTACTGTTGTCTAAACTTACGGCTCCAATGATTGGACTGGGCCAACCGGTTACTTCCACTAACTCCAGAGAGTTTTCCATATTGGTTAAGAATTCTAGGAATTTTATTGCTTCTTCAGGATGCTTTGTTTTTCCTGAGATCATAAAGCCATCGGGGGCGCCGGTTAGATAATTCTTGTTTCCTTTGCCTTCGGTAATTTCCGGCATAGCGAAGAAATCCCATTTTCCCGGTAGTCCTTCTTCCATTTCTGAGAATTCTTCTAACTCAACATATACCATGGCCACTTGTTCTCCGTAGAACATCTCGCTGGCCATATTGTGCTCTGTTGAGTTAACGCCACTATTGAAGTAGCCCTTATCATTTAGTTCCTTGAAATATTCCAGGGCCTTTACATAACCAGGATCGGTAAATTCGCCGGTTTTTGGATTGTAATCTTTCATTCGTACTTCTTGCGGTACGAATTTTTGATTGAGTCCCGTTAAATAATGGCTTCCTGCCCAGGGGAAGATATTACCAAAGCCTATGGGAGTGATACCATTGGATTTTAGTGTTTCTAATACAACTAGGAACTCATCCCAAGTCTTTGGTTTTTCCAGATTGTATTTTTCGAACATTTCCGTATTGTAAACGAAAAATTTTCCATTAATACGAAGAGGAATACCATAGTTTTTACCTTCATAGGTAAAAGGCTCCAGTCCTGCTTCCATAATGCTGTTTTTCCACTGGGGATTTTTATTTAGTGCATCGGTTAAATCCAAAGAGTTACCGGATTTTACAAACTTCGTGGCAAATTCTCCACTCCATGTAAAGAAGATATCCGGTTGCGTGTCGGTTCCCATCAGAATGCGCAGTTTGTCTTTGATTGGCTCGTCGCCGACAGCTTCAACTTTAATCTTTATGTTTTCGTTTTCTGCTTCAAATTTCTTGATCATATCATCAAAATATACACTGTATTCCGGTTGAGGCCATTTATGTAGGAATTTTAATTCTACTACACCATCACCACTACCGGAGGCTTTATCATCGGAACCGCAAGCTGTAAAAAGTATCAGTGTGAGAGCCAAAAGAATCATCAGTACTACAGATTTCTTTATCTTATTCATTACATTTACACTCCTTTTTAATATTATCTCTAGAAATCAATGCCGTGGCCCAGTGCTCCATAATAGCCACAGACCCTGGCTGCTGCCCTGGCGGAATTTAGTAAAAGATCTTCGATCTTTTCTTTTTCTAATACTCCTACCAAAAGCCGTGAAATGAACCCGTCTCCAGCGCCTAATGTATCAACCACCTCCGTTTCAACAATCGATTGCTCATAATATTTACCCTGATAGTACAGGAACGCTCCTTTGTCCCCCTTTGTTACTAGGACAAGTTCAGGCCCCAGGGAAGAAATATATTCTTGAAATTCC
>JAAYGQ010000067.1 GCA_012727635.1 Tissierellia bacterium
GCCATACTTAAAAGTAAAGCATCGGTGGGTTTATCATAATCAATTGTACTCATAATTAAATCTCCTGCCTTAAGTCTACAGAACTTAAGAAAGGAAATCATGGCTTCTTTTTGGGACTTTTGTGGACTCTTTAGCTAATTTGAAATTTGCTCGATTTAATCTTTCTTAAAAAGGTACAAAGTTATCCCCGGTAAATCGTTTTTACTACGTAGAGAAAAGACAATCTCCCTTTGTACGTAATCAAACTCCAAAATGGGATGGACATAGTCATTGAGAAGATACCAGTACTCATTTTCCAGTCTTTCCGGAGAACCCAGATCTCTCCAAGCATCATAAATAGAACCATAGCGAGAGCTTAAAAGAAAACGGCTAAGGCCCATGGCTTCTTCCATACCATATAAATTAAGGCAGGAGGGGCTTTGCTCCGAGGGGCCCTCGCGATAAAACAGGATCTGATAGCCCTCCTCACTTTTTGTAATCAAATAGCCCGGACCTTCCTCTAGAAGCTCGTCGCCCATAAGCCCAAGAAACTTTCTAGCGTAATAGCTTGGCTTGGCAAGAAAATTCGCGGTGAAAAGTCCCTCTCCTCCGAAAAAAGTATCATTCTCCAAAGGAATTTCCCTGGTAATTTGATCGGCAAGGATAGGAATGTCCATTCTGTTTTTTATTACCCAGCATGCTTGGCTTATCTGATCTTGCTGGGAAGAGAATAGGAGTTTTCGCTCAGGCTCATGTACAAGCCAACTTCCCACATCGGGATACAAAGGACTAAAGGTTTCTACAAAGTCTTCCAGCACGTAGCTCTCGATTCCATGGCAATAAATAAGAGGAATCAAATGAACATCCATAAGAAGTTCCAAAACCTTTTCTACTCTTGTCCAATTGTAAAATCTCCTGGTACTTCCCCGATAGATATCCATATCTTGACAAAAAAGTTTTTCTAAAATTCCATGTTTAAAGCCGATTTCCCGTTGAGCTCGTTTTAGGAGCTCCTGGGTTTCATTTTCAAGATAATAGACGGCTTCTCCAAGAAATAGGCTTTGACATCGCTCAAAGGCTCCCTTTGGCTCCTTTTTCAGATCTACTGAAAGAGTTCTTGGTTTTTTACGGGAACTATAGCGTGCTTCGTCGGAGAGTTCCATAAGGATTTCCCTTTTGCTTGGCAGGAGTTTTTCATACTCCTCCTGTCTTTTGGCGTGACACTCCCGAAATTCTTGAGGGGTTATATCATAAACCTCTTCAAAGCGCTTTATAAAGTATCTTGGATGAGAAAAACCTACATCTAAAGCAATTTCGCTTATGCTCTTATCGCTCTCTAAAAGTAGTTTTGCCCCTGCTTCGCTGCGAAGGGCACCTAGGTAATCGTGAAAATTTAGGCCCAGGGTATCCTTGATCTTGTAAGAAAGATAGCTGGGACTTAGATACTCCTGTTGGGCTAATTCTTGTAGAGAAGCTCCTTCTTTGAAATTAACATCTAAATAGGTAAATATGCGGTGAAAACGTCTTAGTTCCACTAGGTCATCCCTAAGTTCTTGCTGTTCATAATATAGATAATGGAACTGATTGAGGAGGTGATACATAAGGTCCACTAAAATACCTTCGCTAAAACTTCCAGAATCTTCCTTGGGATAAAAGTACTCAAAGGCCAGCATCATCATTAAACGGCGCAGTATTGTATATTTTGGCTGATCTTTTTTTGTATCCCGTTCATCGACATAGTAGTATATTCCA
>JAAYGQ010000068.1 GCA_012727635.1 Tissierellia bacterium
ATATGATAGTAGCTCATAAGTGGCTCCCTTCGAGTACTTTAGTTTGGTTACTAAGTATCATACACGAAGATGTCCTTATGGGCTTTAATTTTTTAAGGGTCGTTGCACTTGATATTACAATCTATCAAATAAAGTCAATGTAAACCTAGTTAAAGATACCGAGATCATAAAACTCACGGTTACAGATAACGATCCTCAGCTTGCTACAAGAATAGCCAACCAAACCGCTCAGGTTTTTATGCAGACGGTAAAAGAAATCATGCTGGTGGAAAATGTTCAGATTATCGATAAAGCCATCCTTCCAAAAAATCCAATAAAGCCTAAAAAACTTATGAACATTGCAATAGCCGGTGTACTGGGCCTTATGCTAGGAGTTTTTATCACATTTATTGTGGAATTTTTAGATAATACCATTAAATCCAAAGAAGATATAGAAAAATATTTGGGATTACCCGTTCTTGGAATGATACCCGATGATAAAGAAATATAGGAGTGCAGCTATGATAAAAAAATCGAGAGACTCACGAGCCTTAATAACTTTAAAAGATTCTAAATCTCCTATATCGGAAGCCTATCGGACCCTAAGGACCAATATACAATTCTCCAATATAGATAAAGATCTAAAGACAATCATATTTACCTCGGCCATCCCCCAGGAAGGAAAAAGCAGTACAGTAGCAAACCTCGCCGTTTCTATGGCTCAAGCAGGTAAAAAAGTAGTGCTCATTGACTGTGATCTTAGAAAACCAACTTTACACGAAAGATTCAAGATAAGTAATATCTACGGACTTACCAATGTGCTAGTGGGCGAAAAAGGTATCTATCAAGTAATACAATTTCCTGAAGAAATAGAAAATCTCAGCATGATTACCTCAGGACCCATTCCTCCCAATCCCGCTGAACTTTTGGATTCGAGAAAAATGGAGACCATCTTAGATGAACTTAAAGAAAAAGTTGACATTATTCTTATAGATACTCCACCCATAGGAATTGTTACCGATGCAGCGGTACTCTCTACAAAAGTTGATGGGGTAATATTGGTAGTTGGTTATAAACAAGCCGAAATAGAGATGGTACAGTCGGCCCAAAGTCTACTCAACAAAGTAGGCGCCAACATAATCGGCACCGTCCTAACCCAAATAGATATCAACGATAGATCCTATTCTAAATACGGGAGTTATGGATACTACGGAGAAATCCAAAAACAAGCCGACAATAGAAAGAAAAAGAGAGCCGGAAGGGGTTAACCTCAATGGTAGATATTCACAGTCATATATTATCATCGGTAGATGACGGTTCCAAGGATATGCAAATGTCCCTAGAGATGGCAAGAATATATTTAGAGAACAAGGTAGATAAAGTTATTGCCACACCCCATTTTATAGACGGCGCCGAAAACAGTTCTCTTGAGCGCAATAAGATTATTTTAGCAGAACTTAGAAACAAACTTGAAGAAGAAAAAATGAATCTTGAAGTTTTTCTAGGAAACGAAGTGATGATTTCTCCCGACATTATAATGAATCTGGAGAAAGAGTACATGGCCACATTAAATAATTCTAGATATATTTTGATGGAATTTCCCATGTATGATATCCCTCTTTACACCCATAACATAATTTACGAACTTCAAATAAAGGGCTATAGGCCCATCATAGCCCATCCCGAGAGATACACAAGTATTGCAGAGAATCCAAACCTATTGTTTGAACTGGTAGAAAAGGGAGCTTTGGCTCAACTAAATCTCCCCAGCCTCGAGGGTCGATATGGTAAAAAAATAGCAAAAACCGCTCGAATATTAATAAAACACAATCTGATTCATTTTGTATCCTCCGATGCCCATAGAAACAATACCAGGTCTCCCCATACTGAAAATTCCCTAAATTTGCTTAAAAAGATTGTTTCAGAAGAAGATTTTCATTTGATGACACAGGTCAATGGCCTAGCTCTTTTACAAGACAAAGAAATCTCTACAAAGCCGCCAATTCAGTATAAAAAACCTTGGTACTTTATTTAAAAGGACAATTGAACAGACCATGGAAGGAGAGCTATCTCTCTAGCCTTTAAGGACTTATATCCAGTCCTTTTTTTTATGAAAAAACCCCGAAAATCCATCCTCGGGGAAGAAAATAAAAGCACCTTTACTTATGGTGGGTGTGCTGGCTAGTACTTACTAAGAATGGTTTTCCTGCAGCTTATAAACAAAACATACCTGGGTTTTGCCTGGAATGCTTTCAACCTCTATTTTCATAGCATGGCGCCGGGCAATTTCCTGGGCAATGGTCAATCCTAGCCCGCTACCGGAGTTTTCCTCTCTTTCTTTTCTACTATGGAAACGATCAAAGAGATAGGGAAGTTCTTCCGTGGGTATACCCGGGCCTCCATCTATAACACAGAGGCAGTAGCTATCCTCTGAAATTTCTTCTTTTAAAAACACATCCTCGCCCTTTGGAGAAAATCTTATGGCATTATCGAGAGCTACAATGATCATTTGGCGTAGTCTTCCATAATCTCCCTCCATAACAAAGGGCTGGGTCTTTTCTAACAGGATATGAATATCTTTTTTTACTGCTAACGACTCCATACTTCTTGCAATATCCAAAAGAAGTTCTCCCATAGCAATGGGCTCCTTTTTCATTGAAAAGTCGGTGCTTTGAAGCTTTGAGAGCTCAAGAAGATCATTAACAAGCCGCTGCAGCTGAATGCTCTCTTTTAACATTTGATTGTGATACTCTTTGGTTTTCTCCGGCTGCGTAACAATCCCATCGCAGAGAGCTTCTAGGGAGCTTCGTATCACCGTTACCGGGGTCCTTAGTTCATGGGAAATATTTGCAAGGAATACATCTCTTTTTTCTTCTCGGCTTTCTTGCTCTAGTTTAGCCTCCATGAGCCTCAAGGATAAAACATCCATAACTCCAGCCAGCTCTCCGATTTCATCGGATTGGACAATATTGTTTTTTAAGGAGTAATCGCCACTGGCAAGGCCTAGGGCAGTCTTTTTCATCCTATTAAGTGGTTTTGTAAATCGTAACGAAAGGACCCAGGCAAAGGGAAAGGAGAAAAGTAGGGCCAGCCCAAGACTGATTGCAATGAGAATAAACTGACTTCTTCTCCCCTCTTTTAAACCCTCAATGGGTCCGTGCAAGAAAACGCCGCCCAGTATTTGCCCATCGCTACCAAGAATAGGCACTCCTACACTTAGATTTGCTTCATGTAAAACCGAACTAAAGTTTTCGCTGACCAGGGTCTTTCCAGTTAATACTTCTTCAATTAGCTGTTCGACGTCTCTGGGAAATTCTTTAAACTCCAATTGTTTTTTTTCTTTGGCTCGGGTTACCATCTGATCATCCATTCCGATAAGCCAAACATCACTCATAGCAATATCATCAATAAAGCTAAGATAGGCCCCTAGGCCCCCTTGCATCTGCTGCATGGATCTTTGTCCCTTTTCATGGTTTTCTAGAAGGCCACCCAGGGACAGAGAAATATTCTCTGCTCTGGTTATCAGTTCCTGGCGATGAAGTTTTTTTGTGTAACTACTAAACATCACTCCAAAAATGGACCCTAGTGCCAGGGATAAAAGAAGCAGGGCCAGGGTAAAGTAGACCATTAGCCGACGAGAAATTTTACTCATCTTCCACCTCAAATTTATACCCAACTCCCCAGACCGTTGTTATCTTCCAACCTGGGTGTTGAATTTTATCTAATTTCGAGCGAAGTCTCTTTATATGAGAATCCACTGTACGCTGATCACCATAGTAGTCATAGCCCCATAATAAATCCAGCAAAGCTTCTCTGGAATAGACATGGCCAGGACTTGAGGCCATTGTCCATAGCAATTCAATTTCTTTTTTTGTTAAAGGCACAGGAGTCTTATCAATCATAACCTCATAGGTATCGAGATTAATGAAGAGCCCTCCCAGGGCAATGGCTTTTTCTTCCCCAGAAGATCCATGGATTCTACGCATTACGGCTCGCACCCTGGCCATAACCTCACCGGGTGAAAAGGGCTTAAGAATATAATCATCGGCCCCTATATCCAGACCCATAATGCGCTCGAAGTCTTCTCCCCTGGCAGTAATCATAATGATGGGCACCATGGAAACTTCCCTTATCTTCCTACATACTTCAAATCCATCGATTTTTGGCATCATAACATCCAGAAGGATTACCTCGGGCTGGACTTTTTCGAAGGCTTCGAGAGTCTGTTGGCCGTCATAGGCAGTGTAAACTTCATAGCCTTCCTTCTTTGCATATTCTTTTAACACTTCAGAAATTTGTTTGTGGTCGTCGGCTATGAGCATACGGGGCATTCTTAACTCCTTTTTATTATAAATACCATACATATGTAACGTGACGGTCTCTTTACCCCATTGTACCACTGTAAATAGGAATCTTTTAAAAGCCACTATTTTTTACCATAAAAAACATAGTTTTGTCACAGACAGAGTTTAAACTAAGGATGTAAGAAAAATTAAAAGGAGGAACTACCATGAAAAAAAGATGGTTAGTCGTAATTTCAACACTGCTTCTACTGGTTTTAGTTGTACCGAGCTTTGCAGGTAACGCTGAAGCTCCCAAAGGAATCCAGCAAAAAGCTTCCGGAGAATGCTTTGTCGATGATGCGTCACGAGAAGAATTTAGAGAAACAATGCAGCTAAAAAAACAAGAGCGCATCAATGCTCTGGTGGAAAAAGGTCAACTTACAAAAGAAGAAGCCGATGATATACTTGCCCGAATGAAAGAATGTCAAGAAGCCGGTGGAAATAGAGAAAACTGCCAAGAGCTCGGTCTAATGATGAGAAATCTTGGTGGCGGACAAGGCGGCGCAATGGGTAAAGGACAAGGCGGCGGACAAGGTCTAAACAAAAAACTATGCGACGGATCTTGCCAGAACGACTAAATATTAATCACAGATAAAACAAAACACAAACAAATTCTTTAAAATTGGTCGAGTTCTTTGGTTTTCTACCAATCCAAAGAGTAAAAAAAGAGAGGGCAAGCTCTCTTTTTTTATTCTAGATAATCTTTTCTTTCTTCAACGGGCCTATTTCCCTGGAAAGACCTAAAAATCCATAGCCCAAAAAGCCCGGATCAAATAGTTGATTTAAAGCACGGGTGAGCATAGCCATTATCACCGCTAGAAAAAACCTTGTACTCTCTTGATTTGTTTTCCTTTGAGTCTCTGCTAGGAACCGTCTCAAAGGTGCCCAGGGAGCTTTTCTTTCTAAAATATACCCAGGAAAGCACTGGGCCTAGATACTCAGCCCCAGTATCTTCCGCCAGGTAACTATTGCTTTGACTTATTTCTCTGCTAAGCCAGTGATCAAGAAGCATAGATCTATACTGATTTTTTCCCGGTAGACCCTGGTCAAAAGTGTAGTGGAAAGGCCCTAGTTCACACAGCCCAGGGCCTCGAAAGGACATTTCCCCTAACCATTTTGATTCTTATTCCTTTTGCCAAATCCGAAAATATTCACACACTCTATCTTTGACTTCTCTCACCTTTTATAAATCCCCTTTGAGGAATATTTTTTAATAGCCTAAAAATCCGCCTTCTAAAAACAGTCCTCCCAAAGGTGGCGATAAAATCCAGCAGGATTTCACTAGGAAAACTACCTAAACCTTCTTTTTACGGGGCAAAAACATTGTCAGTGAAATGGCTATCGTCAGAAATAACAGAATATAAAACTGTCTATTTATACCCAAGGCAAAGTATGCTGCACTGATAATAATGACATCAACCATTGCCCCAAGGAATATTTTTGATTTTATGGGCAGTGACTCTTGTAAAAGATCTTTAAAGACAAATAAAACAAAGGACAAACTAAAGATAAAGACACCCATTTGAAGCTTTTCTGGAATTTTAAGAAGAAAAACAATGATAAGACTGGTCAGTGCCAGTACCATTGTCCTGAGGGTGTATCCCTTAATAAGGCTTTTTGCACCATTTTTATTTTTTTCGCTATTGGATTCCATCTTTTCTTTTTACTCCTTAGGCCTCTATGGGGCCGATAAGCTAATAAGGGGAAAGTCCACTCTATGCGTTTAAAAGCATCCTTACACATTTTCTCCTAGAGATTTCAAAAACCTTCTCGACTCTGATGCCCCCAAATAAAAAGTGAAACATATCAACTTTTAAGCCAATTCATTATAACACTTAGCCATGGATATACAAAGAAGTGGCCCCATCAAGGATGAGGCCACTTCTTAGACTCTATACCCAGTTTCCATCCTGAAGAAGGACAACTTGGCTGCCGTCTTCTTTTATACCAAGAACTTCAAGTTCGGGACCCCCCACCATAAAATCTACATGAACCATGGAGGTATTCATTCCTAGCTTCTTTTTCTCCTCATCACTGAGCTCTTGTGCCTGTCTTAGATTCTCACCATAGGCGTTACCCAGGGCAAGATGACAGGAAGCATTCTCATCAAATAGGGTGTTAAAAAATAGAACTCCCCTTCTTGAGATCGGTGAATCATCGGGAACTAGGGCAACTTCCCCTAAGCGCATTGCGCCTTCATCCATGGCAAAGAGTTTTTCTAACACTTCACGGCCCTTTTCTGCCTCAAAGGCAACGACCTTACCCTCTTTAAATTCAATGGAGAAGTTTTCCACTAGTTGTCCCTGAAGGCTAAGGGGTTTAGTAGCTCTGACTATTCCCTCAACCCTTTTTGCATGGGGCATGGTGAAAACCTCTTCCGTGGGAATATTGGCCATAAAGACATCTCCTCTTTCGAGTTTGCTTGAACCGCCGATCCATTTGTGACCTTTAACCAGGGTGATTTCCAGATCCGTCCCTGGCCCTTTAAAGAGAATTTTATCGAAATTATTATCATCGAGATACTTCTCTTTTTCTTTTAACAGAACATCGTGCCTCTTCCAGGCTTCAACAGGATCTTCTTCCTTCATTCTCGTGGCTTCAAAAATAAGATTCCAAAGGGCTTCTAAAGCCTGGCTCTTTTCAAGCTCCGGAAACACTTTCTTGGCCCAGGCAGGTCCCGGCACCGAGGCTACACACCATTTGACTTTATTGTCCATCTGATAATGCTGGATGGGCTCAGTGGCTTGTGAAACACATTTCTGCCACCGGGCTACTCTGTCCCCATCCACATCTTTAAGAAGCTCGGGATTTGGCGAGGTGATATAAAGGGAGTGATAGTTATCTAAAAAAGCCTGTTCCCTGTAATCTACCTTAAATTTGGGCATATCATCAAAAATTTTATCCATACCAAAGTTGTAACGATCAAGATTCATGGTATCATCCGCAAAAATTGTAATTACATCCTTAGCTCCTCGGCGATAGGCTTCTCGTACAACAATCCGTGCTAAAGGAAGTCCTACTTCGTCAAAACTTAATAGGATTCCGTCATTGCTTCTTAAGCCAAGGCCCACATCTAAAAGAACCTTAGCATAATTTTCCAAGTAGAACAGGTGATTACTGTGCTTCAAAACCGATATCCTCTAGGGCCTTAACGTAAAGCTCTTTGTCGAAATCTTCCTTAGGTTCAAAGGTAACACTACCCCCTTGTAAATCCACCTCCACAGACCCCTTAGCAAAGTCCTGGGTAAGTTTTTTTACACTCATCTCGCAGTGTTGACAACTCATACCTTGTACATTAATGGTCATTTTATCCTCCTAATTATCCAGTCCTTTAATTTTAATCTTTCTTAGTCTTAGGGCATTGGTTACAACAGTAAGGGAGCTTAGACTCATGGCAAAGGCTGCCATCATGGGATTAAGAAGTTTTCCTCCCAAGGCGTACCAGAGCCCAGCTGCTATGGGAATTCCTAAGATGTTGTAGAAAAACGCCCAGAAAAGATTCTCTTTTATTGTCTTAAGAGTCCTATGGCTTAAAGCCATGGTGGCGGAAAGCTTTTGTAGATCATCGCCCACCAAAACAATATCAGCACTCTCCATGGCGATATCGGTTCCTTTGCCCATGGCAATACCAATATCTGCTAGAGCCAAAGCAGGAGAATCGTTGATTCCATCGCCCACCATAGCAACCTTTTTGCCCTCAGCCTGAAGTTTTTCTATCACCTGAGCTTTGTCCGTGGGAAGTACTTCACTGATCACATGTTCAATTCCTAGTCTCTTGGCAATATCCTCGGCCACTTCCCTACGGTCTCCGGTAAGCATATATACTTGGAGACCTTGGGCTTTAAGCTCGGCAATGGCTTCCTTGGAGGTTTCTTTAAGAGGATCTTCCACTTCCAGATATCCCAGATATTCACCATCGATTCTTACAAAGATCCTTGCCTTAGAACCCTGGGCATCTTCCTGGGCTTCAGGAATTAGTTTTTCACTGCCCACCTCTACTAGGCGCCCCTCTACTTTTCCGCGTATACCCAGGCCTAGCAGTGGCTCTACATCGGTGGCTTCTACCGAAGTTGGATGGTGTTCTACAATGGCCCTGGCAAGACTGTGCTCACTGTAGCGCTCCAGTGCCGAGGCGCCGGCTAGCATTATCTCCTCTTTAGAAGGATCCTTTGTTACAACAGCAGTAACCACTGGTTTTCCATGGGTGAGGGTCCCGGTCTTATCCAGAACCATGACTTCGACCTTATGGGCCGTTTCTAGGGCTTCGCCGCCTTTAATAAGGATGCCGTTGTTTGCAGCTCTACCGGTACCTACCATGATGGCTGTGGGAGTGGCAAGCCCCAGGGCACAGGGACAGGCGATAACCAGTACAGAAATTAAAATCTTAAGACTAAAGCCTACGTCTCTTGTGACAAAATACCAAACCCCAAAGGATACTAGAGCAATGGCGATAACAATAGGGACAAAAACTCCGCTGATTACATCGGCTAGCCGTGCAATGGGAGCCTTTTTCATTTGGGCATCTTCAACAATAGTAATAATCTTTGATAAAAGCATGTCTTCGCCAACGTGGAGGGCCTCCATGGTAAAGCTTCCGGCACCATTTATGGTACCGGCAAATACTTCGGAGTCTACCTCTTTACTTACCGGGAGACTTTCGCCTGTGAGCATCGACTCGTCAAGATTGGTAGTTCCCGAACGAAGGACCCCATCAACGGCGATGGATTCGCCGGGGCGCACCAGGAGGATGTCGCCTTTTTTTATGAGGCTTGCTAGGATTTCCTCTTCCCCATCCCTTGTAATCCGGGTGGCTGTTTTTGGCGTTAAGTCCATTAGCTTCTCTATGGATCCTGTGGTTCGGCGCTTACTAAGCTCTTCCAGAGCTTTACCCACTTTAATCAGGGTGATGATAGTACCGGCGGATTCATAGTAAAGCATATGCACGTAGTGGCCGTCGCCCTTAAAGATCATGTAGGTTCCATAGAGAGAATACAAGAAGGCCACACTGGTACCTAGGCCAATCAGGGAATCCATGGTAGGACTTCCTTGGAACAGGGCTCTAAAGCCCTGGGTATAAAAACTCCTGCCGATATAAACAAGGGGAAGGGTTAAAGCCAGCTGAATCAGAGCAAAGGCTAGGGGTTTTCCATCGGGATCGATTCCAGGAATACTTAGACCTATCATTGGGCCCATAGCCACAAGAAGAAGAATCAGAGTAAGACCCACCGCTAACTTTAGTTCAAAGGTAAAGGGGCTCTCAACCCGCTTTTCTCCTAAAGTTTTTTCTTCTTCTATGGTAAAGCCAGCCTTTATAATGATATCGGAAAACACCTGAGGGCGAACAAGACTCTCATCATAATGAATCTCTCCCTTACCGGTGAGGTGATTGATCGACACTTGGCTGACGCCGGGAGTTCGTTCCAGAAGTTTAATAATCCTAGCACTGCAGGCTGTACAGGTCATACCGCCTATTTGATAGTGCTGTATTTTATTATTTCTTGACTGGGGATGATAGCCCAGGCTTTCAAGAAAAAGGATGATATCCTTCTCGGAAAGATCTTCATACTGGACTTCCAAAAGATGACGGGTAAGGTCAATGGAAACATTTTTAACTTCGGGAAGTTTACCTAGGCCTTTTTCAATAGTGCTTGTACAGGCAGAACAGTTCATATCTTCAACATAAAATAAACTTTTCATAACTCTCCTTTCTATAAGAATAGTTATAAATAGATACCCCTACTAGGTTCAGTTACACAAAAAAAGAGGAGATCTACTCCTCTTTTTAAGGGATAAGTCTTATAATTTTCCGATCAGCTCCTGTGCTCTATGGCAAGCGACCATGCGTCCTCTACATTCTAAGAGCTCTGGTTCAACCTTTGAACATATTTCAATCTTGTAGGGACAACGTGTATGAAAACGGCATCCCGAGGGAGGATTTACAGGGCTTGGGATCTCACCTAGAAGCATCTGCTTTTCTGATTTCCTTTTGGTAGGATCAGGTTTTGGTATTGCTTCAAGCAGGAATTTAGTATAAGGATGAATCGGGTCTTCATACACAAGCGATGTGGTGCCCAATTCACAAATCTTTCCTAGAAACATTACACAGACTCTATCAGAAAGATAGCGAACCACGGAAAGGTCATGGGATATGAAAAGATAGCTGATACCCATCTTTTTTTGGATATCTCCAAGAAGATTTAGTATTTGCGATTGAATGGATACATCCAGGGCTGAAACCGGTTCATCACAAACTATAAATTTAGGATTGAGGGCTAGAGCTCTAGCAATACCCACTCTTTGGCGCTGCCCGCCACTAAACTGATGAGGGTAACGATCCAAATGCTCGGGACGGATCCCGGTAAAACGCATAAGTTCCTGAACCCGTTCAGTGGTTTCTTTCTTACTCATTTTCTTGTGATGGGTCTCCAGAGGTTCTGCAATAATGTCTCGAATGGTCCACCGGGGATTTAGTGATGCATAGGGATCTTGGAAAATAATTTGCATGTCTTTTCTAAGATCTCTTAGTTCCTCGGAAGAAAGTTTATGAATATCAATTCCATCAAAGTATACTTTTCCCTCGGTGGGTTCAATAAGATTAATGATAAGGCGGCCCAGAGTGGATTTCCCACAACCGGATTCTCCAACAAGGCCTAGGGTTTCCCCTTCATAAATGGATAAGGATACATCACTTACTGCATGAACATAATCCTTACTCTTTGACCACATACCGGAATCTACTTGAAACAATTTGCTTATATTGTCAATTTTAACCAGTTCTTTTTTATCCATTCATAAGCTCCTTATCATAGAGAAAGCATCGGACCTGATGGCCATCTCCTACATCGTAAAGAGGGGGTTCCATAACGGTACAGATCTTCATGGCCCTATCACATCGTGGGCAAAAACGGCATCCTTCCGGTAGATTCAATAGATTGGGAACAATCCCACGAATCGTATAAAGATCCTCATCTACTCTAGTCAATTTAGGAATTGAATTTAGAAGACCTGATGTATAAGGATGGAGTGGATTTTCAAAGAGTGTAAATACATCGGTTGTTTCCATAACTTTTCCCGCATACATAACGTAGACCCTATCACAAACCTCGGCAACTACCCCTAAATTATGAGTAATCATAACGATGGAAGTTCCACTGTCCTTTTGAAGTTGCTTCATAAGATAAAGAATTTGAGCTTCTATGGTAACATCCAAGGCCGTTGTCGGTTCATCGGCAATCATAAGAACCGGATCGCAGATAATGGCCATAGCAATCATAACCCTTTGTCTAAGGCCCCCAGAAAGTTGATGGGGATAGGCATCATAGCGCTTAATGGGTTCGGGAATGCCAACCTTTTCAAACATTTGAATTACTTTTTTTCTGGCTTCTACCTTAGAAATATTTGTGTGGACCCTAAGTATTTCTGCTACCTGTTTGCCAACTGTATATACAGGATTTAGCGATGTCATAGGTTCTTGAAAAATCATAGAGATTTTATTGCCACGGTATTTATACATTTCTTCCGGTGACTTCAGGAGTAAATCTTCTCCATCTAGTAGAACTTCACCATCGACGGTCTTTCCCGGGAATTGTAAAAGCTGAAGAATCGACATAGCTGTAACACTCTTACCACAACCGGATTCTCCGACGATGCCTACTACTTCCCCTGCGCCAACTTCAATGTCAACTCCATCAACAGCGGGAACAACGCCTTTTTGTGTAAAGAAATGGGTTTTTAAGTTTTTAACTTCAAGTACTTTTTTCATGTTGCACCTATTCTTTCATATAGGGGTCAATAGCGTCCCTCAGGGCATCACCCAGAAAGTTAAAGGCCATAACGAGAATCAAAACCGCAACTCCAGGCGCAAGCGTAGCTATAGGAGTTTTCGAAAGATATTTCTTGCTTCTAAAAACCATAAGACCCCAGCTAGTCGAGGGCGGTTGAGCCCCTACGCCAAGGAATGAAAGACTTGATTCCGACAAGATATTGCCGGGAACATTCATAGTAAAAAGAATGATTAGCGTGGGAATACAGTTGGGAAGAAGATGCCTGAGGATAATTTTGGTTTTACTAACCCCAACAGAAACAGCCGCTTCTACATATTCTTTTTCACGCAAGGACAGGGTAAGGGAACGCACAACCCTAGCAGTACCGGCCCAGCTTACAAAGCTAAGGGCAATAAAAATCGTAAGTAGACCTTTACCTATGGTATAGGCTATAAGCATCGCCAAAAGAAGCGAGGGAAAAGCTAGCAATACGTCGGCAAGGCGCATAATAAAATAATCTGTTCGCCCACCTTTATAACCGGCAATAAGACCTAATAAAGTCCCTATAGTCATGGAAATTGTGGTGGGGATAAGTCCAACTAGAAGAGATATCCTGGCTCCATAGATCATCCGACTTAAAACATCTCGTCCAAATTCATCGGTGCCCAACCAGTGTTTGGCAGTGGGATCTTGGAGACGATCTACCAGGGATTGAGCATTGGGATGATAGGGAGCAACCAGTGGTGCGAAGGTTGCCATAAGTATAAAAAGAAGGATCACCAGGGCCGAGACAGCGGCCACTTTATTGGTTTTAAACATATGAAGGATCTGGTCTTTAATGGTTTCACTTTCAGCTATTTCTGCCTCAGGATTTTCGTCAATACCGGCAGGACGACGGGCGTCCTTAAGATCCAATGCATGGAGTTCTAGCTCCTTTATTAAATGATACTGATTAAACATAATGCCTACCTATCCCTGATTCTGGGATCCAGGAAAGAATACATAATATCCGCAGCCATATTACCAATAATAATGATAAGTGTTGAGAAAATCGTCGCTCCTTGAAGAAGAGGCATATCTCTATTATTAATGGCATCAACGGTTAGTCGACCGATTCCACCGATTCCAAAAACAGTTTCCGTAATGACCGCACCGGAAAGCATCCCGGCAAACTGAATAGCCATAAGGGTAACAACGGGCATGAGCGAATTTTTTAGCGCATGTTTATATACGACGGCCCAGGGCTTAAGCCCTTTACTTCTAGCTGTTCGAATATAATCGTTTTTCATAACTTCCAAAAGATTGGATCTTACCATCCTAGCAATAGATCCTGCCGAAGCCCATCCAAGGATAATGGCTGGCAAAATCATGTGTTTATAGGAATTGTATCCCGAAAGGGGAAGAAGTTTGAGCTTAAATCCAAAAACAAACTGCAGGAGCATGGCTCCCCAAAACACGGGACTTGAAATACCAACAAGGGCTATTGCCATAACAAAATGATCCACAAATTTATTTCTTTTTATCGCCGAAATTATCCCCGCCGGTATTCCCATAAGCCAAGCAAAAAGTGAAGCACTGATGGCAAGCCTCACTGTATTTGGAAAAGAAAGTTTAATAAGATCAGAAACCTGGCGATTGAGCTTGTAGCTTCTTCCAAAATCTCCGTGCAAAGCATTCCAAACATAGCGGCCGAAGCGAACCAAAACGGGGTCATAAAGCCCCAGCTCTCTAGAGACCCGCTCAATAACAGCAGGCTTTGCTTTTTCACCCATCATAATGGAGATGGGATTACCAGGAAGCACCTGGAGAAGCATAAATATTATAAATACAACGGCAATCATAATAGGGATGGCCGTCAAAATTCTCCGTATGATGTATTTTGTCATTTCATCCTACTCCCTAAATCTATAAAAGGGGATGAGGGCTAAGCCCTCATCCTGATTAATCGAGATAGACTCCCCAGTAGTTTGCTCCTGACCATCCTGCCCAGAAGGGTACATAGTTATTGACTCTATCACTAACTACCCAAATGTGTTTGAGGTGGAAAAGAGGAATCCAAGCTGCGTCATCTTGAATAATGAGTTTTTCTAGATCTTGATACTCTTGCATACGTGCGTCATGATCAAGCATATAACGAGCAGCTTCAACTCTGGCCATAGCATCGGTATTGTAGTAGTTGAAGGAGCGGTTTAAAGAGTTTGCTGGAGTAAAGAAACTATAGAGGAAGTTGTCAGGGTCGTTAAAGTCGGCTGACCATGATGTTGTGTACATGGGTAGGGCACCAGTACGTCGAACATCAAACCAAGAAGCTTCGTCCATTTGATCAATGGTAACTTCGATACCAAACTCAGCAAGTTGTGCTTGAACAATTTCGTTAAGAGAAAGGGTATTGGGGCTATCGGTGGTTTGACTAATAGTCATTTCAAAACCATCTGCATAGCCTGCTTCTGCAAGAAGTTCTCTTGCAAGATCAGGATCGTATTCCAGCTTTGGCAGGTCAGCGTTGTAACCCATCATACCTGGGGCTAGAATTCCTGAAGCCACTTCTCCGGCACCGCCGTAGAGAGAATCTAAGATTGCTTGTTTATCAATAGCGTGTTGCATGGCTTTTCGCACCAGTACGTTTTCGAAAGGCGCTATGCTCTCATTGATGTGATAATAGAAGGTTCCAACACGGTTACCAATGATCACGTTATCTTCCCATTCAGCAGATTCCATATAATAGGGGATTTGCTCTCTGGCATCATCAAGGTCAAATTCGTCCAGTTGTCCTGATTCAAACATCATACGTCTTGTTTCATTATCAGGGACAATTTTAAAGAGAATTCCATCAAGTTTTGAAGGTCCCTTCCAATAATCAGGATTTTTCTCGATGTAAATATGATCGTTGAGAACCCAATCTTTCATCATAAAGGCACCTGTACCAATGGTATACTCAGGTAAAACACCAAACTGGCTATTGTCACTCCCACCACCGGCTTCATCGGCTGCATCTCCTGCTTCACGGTTATAAATTGAAAAACCGGGCACACAGAGATTGGCTAGGAAAGGTGAAAAAGCTTTCGTAAGATGGAACTCAAAGGTATTATCATCAATTATAACTATACCTTCACCTTCCATGGTTGGGATTTCTCCTTCCACAGCAGCATCAAAACCTTTAAGCATACTCATACTGTCACTATTTCTAGCCATCCGCTCAGGATTGAGCATACGGTCTACAGTATAGAGTACGTCGTCGGAAGTAAGAATCTCACCATTGTGAAATTTTACACCTTCTCGAAGATGCATGGTGTAAACAAGTCCATCATCGGAAACTTCAAAATCTGTTGCTAAGTTTCCAACAATTTCCGATGAACCATCATCCTTAGGCTGCACTTCAAAAAGGCAATCATAAATGTTCATTGGAATAGTGTAATCAGCTGTTGTAAGTTGAACGTCGGCACTTTCAAGTTCTCCTTGAAGACCTAGTCGTAGAACATTTTCAGGATAACCATCGTCAAATTTCCCTGAAGCTACTGGTTTTTCTTCAGCTTCAGCGGCAGGGTCAGCGGCAGGGTCAGCTGGTGTTTCCGCAGCAGGTTCTGCTGGAGCTTCCACTGCCTTTTCACCGCCGCATCCTACAACGCTCGTGAGAAGTAGACAGAGGATAAGTAGTAGTGATAGTTTTTTCATCATTGCCTCCCTTATGTGCTTTCATTTATCTCAAAGAAGGTTTATCCCTCTATGAAGAACAACATTGCATAAATTTAATAAATATTTATATTTTTTAAACTGTGTTATGAACATGTTAACATCATAACATAATTTCAGTTAAGACAATAGGGCCATTTCTTACTATCTGACATTTGTGTTTTTTGATGGTAAAAAATATTGATTCCACTTAAAGGTTTTTACCTGGAATAAAAAACTAAGCAGGGCTATTATATCTTGGTTCATTTTTATATAAAGAAATGTATTGGTATCCAAGCAAGACTTAATGAAATCGAAATATACCAAGTTATATATTAGCAATACCTGTGCCATACATTTCATTTATAACCCTTGCAAAGGGCCTTGGTTTTTTTCATGTCTCCATAATTTTGGACAACGGTCTAAATAAAAGGTCTAATATAGAAAAAAACGGACTAGTCCTAGACTAAGTCCGTTTCTAAGGAAATATTTTTAATTATGATTTTTTTAATCCTAAAATTCCCAACATCATACCCAGCTGTACAAAACAAAATCCAATGGCAAAAAGTAGATCCAAATAACTGTAACGCATAAAAAGCGCGCCAAGGGCAACGGCAAGGAT
>JAAYGQ010000069.1 GCA_012727635.1 Tissierellia bacterium
CAATGTAGCCCAGGTCCCGGGCAGCCAAGATAGACAAGAGGTAAAGGCCGATATTAGTGGGTGAAGTTCGATGGGCAATGGAAGCCCGAGAATCAGCAAAGAGGATGGGGATGAAGCCATATTACCTCTATAGGCAGAAGAACATGCTTGCCAACCTGGAGAACACGGGATATGCCGTTCCAGGCAAGGGCTGTCGCTATAATGTTGAGACCATGGTCGAAAGCCAGAGCATCCTGGCTTTTGGCGCAGGATCCATAACCAAGATTGTAATTCCATCTGAAAACCGCATAGAGCGTACTGACAATGTAAAGGAAGTTGCACTCTATATTGATAGGATTGATGAGATGATTATGAGGAAGGGGAAGCTGCTTGGTGAGATGGGTGGGTGAGAGAGCTACTTATGCCTGTAGTAGTCCAGCTATCTTCTTATAAAACCCATCCGTCACCTTATTTTTCTGCAACCCCAAATCTGCTAGGCACATCTACACATTTCCATTTCTATGTTTCGACATCACTCCTGACATTTCATTCTTTGGTTTTCCATGAATTGTTATGCTAAAAAAGCTTTTTAAGTCCAAAAACGACACCTATACCTTAGGAAAGCAGGAATATCAGTCGATTAATGTAATATATTGCGTGTGCTAATATATTGTGGCATGATGATATGGGGGCATATAGATCCATAGACTTTATCACAGTGTTTCGGCTTGGATGGAGAAGGTGGGTTGATAAGTCTTTGATTCTTATATGCTCCGGAGGTGTATTATCATACCATGCCATATATACTTTTACATTAACATATTAAAGTAACACTAGTCGATTACTTTTAATGTAGTTAATTTTTGAGGAGGGTTATAAGATGTTAAGACTTCAATCAGCATCTCTTGACTGGGCGTTAAAGCATATAGAAAAATATGGAGATACTGATATTTTTCCTGTACCTTTTGAATTTCAAGCAATTAGAGAATTCTGGGATAGTGATATTAAGCCATGGATACGAAGTATGAATCTGCTTGAATGGGAATTGAGGCCATATAGAAGATTACTTACACCAAAAAACAGATATGGTTTCAGAATATCAACCCAATTAGATCCTATCGACTCTATTATTTTTACCGCACTAGTTTTCGAAATAGGCCGGGATATAGAAAAATATAGAATTGATAAAAATGAAAAAATAGCTTTTTCCTACAGATTTAAACCGGAGACTGATGGAAGGTTATACGACCCTGCTTTTTCCTGGGAATCCTTCCAGCAACACAGTTTAGAATTGGCAAATAGCAATGAATATGAATATGTATTGTTAGCTGATATTGCTGATTTTTATCCCCGCATTTATTCTCACCCTCTAGAGCAAGCGCTTAATAGTTGTACTAGAAAGAAAAACCATGTAATTGCTTTAAAAAGGTGTTTTAAGCAGCTAAATGGTAGTGTCTCTTACGGAATACCGGTTGGTCAATCTGCTTCTAGGCTTATTGCAGAACTAATCCTAAATGATATTGACCAAGGGTTAATTGCTGAAGAAATAAAAGTATGTAGGTACGTTGATGATTTTAGGATATTCACTCGAACAGAGAGGGAAGCAATTCAATCTCTTGGAGTTCTTGCTAATTTACTCTTTGAAAATCAAGGACTTACTTTACAGCAGCATAAAACAAAGGTTCTATCTGTTGGTGACTTTAAAAGGATTGTTCTAAAAACTGAAGAAGAAAAAGAAATAGATAGCCTAGAGGATAGATTTACCGAGATACTTAATTCCATTGATTCAGATATGTACGACGATATAGATTTTGATGAACTGGAACCAGAAATCCAAGTTGAAATTGACAGACTTAACCTTGAAGAGATACTAAAAGATAATATTGAGGGAGATGAGCTAGATATACCTCTCGTTAGGTTTATAATAGGAAGATTAGCACAGATTAATAAACTAGATAGCATTGATGTGCTACTAATGAATATTGAAAAACTTTATCCGGTTTTTAAAGATGTAATGAAATACTTCCAAACTGTTAATGCAGATTCAAATACAAAAAGAAGAGTTGGAGGCCAACTTCTTAGATTGATAAATGACTCTTCTATTGTCGGTCATTTAGAGTTCAATAGGATGTGGTTGCTGAACTCTTTTACATGCGATAACCAATGGGATAATGAAGAAAAATTTATAACGCTTTATAATAATTGTCATGACGAGTATTCTCAAAGGAAATTGATATTAGCATTGGGTAGATCACATAAAGATTTTTGGTTTAAGAGCAAAAGAAGGTACATAACACAATTTAACCCTTGGGTAAAAAGAGCATTTCTTGCTGCAAGTAGTTGCTTACCAGGTGATCAAGCTGAACATTGGTATAAATCAATACCAAATTTAGATACATTAGACAGGGTAATATGTAATTGGGCATTACAAAACAAATTCTAGTTCACCAAACGGGAGTAGTGTTATTTAACGCTTTGGGTGTGTTCACGAGTCACTACAATTCTGCTTACGTCTCACAGCGCAGTAAACGCTGCTAACAGGTAGTGTTCTGATTTCAGGCATGCTCACGAGTTGTATTTACCACACCGTCTCACCGGGCTACAAGTACCGCCAGAGAGAAGGGCTTTGTTGATCTGGATAAATCGGTGCCATGAAAACTGGGAATGAAAAGATTTCTGTGTATGAATAATTTTTTGGATACTTCTCTGGTAATTTGGATTAGCTTATGTAATTTAAATAATTAGATATATTTTGTAAAGATTATTCCCCAAAAGCTCGTTTTTATGCATTAGAACTTATAATTTTGACGATAATTGTTCATAATGGACGGGCTATACCCTCAAATCGCAGGTTTCAAAATGTATTGAAGGTCTAGCCCGTCCGGCAATGAGGACGAGCCCTCTGAGGGCGGTGGGGGTGGCTTTATAAATAACTTAAAAGCCTGTCCTCATACATTATCATCAGTTGGCTTATAACTTGATCCCAATTGCGGTAGCGCTGCGTCCATTTCTTAATGACATTTTTCGTGGCCAAGTAGAGCATTTTTTCGAGGGCAGCATCCGAAGGAAATACGGATTTTGTCTTTGTAACTTTTCTAAATTGCCGGTTCACACCTTCAATGATATTGGTAGTATAAATGATCTTCCTGACCTCATTCGGATATTTGTAAAAGGGGCTTAATACATCCCAATTGTTTTCCCAGCTTTTGAATGCATAGGGGTATTGTTTACCCCATTTTGATTTTAACTCTATCAGATTTTCCATGGCGGCTTCTTCACTTGGGGCCGAGTAAACGGCCTTAAAATCCTTGGAGAATACCTTCAAATCTTTATATGAGACATACTTGAAGGAATTGCGTAGTTGGTGTATGATGCATCGCTGTATCTCAGCTCTTGGAAAAGCCGCACTAATAGCTTCTTTGATACCTGTAAGCCCATCAACGCAGAAGATCAGGACATCTTCTACTCCGCGATTCTTAAGTTCATTTAGAACACCGAGCCAGATTTTTGAACTCTCATTATCTCCAATCCAGATACCGAGAATGTCTTTTATTCCTTCAATATTTATCCCCATCACAACATAGGCTGCTTTATTAACGACACAAGAATCATCGCGAATTTTATAGTGTATTGCATCCATGAAGATGAATGGATATATCCTTTCAAGTGGCCTATTCTGCCATTCTTTGATCTCCGGAACAATACGTTCTGTTATCTTGCTGACCATCTCAGCCGATATTTCTACGCCATAAAGATCCTTGATTTGATCGTGTATATCCCTGGTTGAAAGCCCTCTGGCATAAAGGGATATCACCTTTTCCTCAATTCCCGATACATCCCTTTTGTATTTTGGAACAATCTTAGGTTCAAACTCGCCTTTCCGGTCACGTGGAATACTTAATTCTACAGGTCCTAACTCACTTCTGACGGTCTTTTTTGTGTAACCGTTGCGACTATTATCGGTAGTCTTAGATGATGCCTGTTTTTTGCAAGAGAAATTTCCTCACTTTTGCAAAAATTTTTCCCCAGGCACCGGTGGGGAAATTTTATGTCAACCCCAGCAACTTTAGCAGCAAAATCTCATATGTTTAGTGCTGATTCCCGTA
>JAAYGQ010000070.1 GCA_012727635.1 Tissierellia bacterium
ACTGTAAGTCCCTCAATTATCTCTACATTTTTACCATCATTTACTCCGACCTTTATCACTTGCTCCAGGGGGCGGCCTTTATCACCTTTAACCAGAACGTACACTTGCTCTAGCTCATTAAACTGTAGGACACTCATTGGAATAATCAAAACTTCTTTAACGCTTTCGTTAAGGATCTTTGCTTCTGCACTCATTCCTACCTTTACCGCTGCATCTTCCTCTAAATCCAGCGTGGCTGTAAAGTATGCCACACCATTTTTATTTATTGCCGTATTTGAGATTTCAGATATTTTACCGGTAAGGGTTTTATCTAAAGCGTTAATGGTAACCGAAACCTCTTTACCGATTTCAATAGAAGGAAGATCATATTCATCCACCTTTATTGTTATTTGAAGATGATCAAAATCAATAATGTCGCATAGATTTGCACCAGCCATTACCGAGGCGTCTTCTTGAACATAGATTTTAGAAAGAGTTCCATCTATCTTTGATTTTATTTCTTCCTCCTGGGAAGTGATAAATAGGACTTCATCCTTTTTAATTTTGTCTCCCTCAAGAAATATTACCTCGGAAATTTGCATAACCTTTTGTGCCATTACATTTTGTGTGTTTTTACTTTCTACATTTCCTGAAAATGTATAGTAGGTTTCTATATTGCCTACTTTTACCACTTCTTCGGAATAGCTATTGCCTTTATTTCTGAGAAATCTAGGTACTACAAGAGCTGATATTAGCAGTACTACCGCAACCACAATAATCCAGTTTTTATTTTTCTTTTTCGTTTTTGCCATAATAAATACCTCCATGTACTTATACTCTAAGGCTATGTTATAACTTCCATATGAACTTACTATGAACTAAGGAAGTGATTGTATAAAAGACAAAGGGCCCATGGGGCTAAAAAGGGATACTGTTTTCAAGTTGGCGCTATCCCATGCTTCTTCCACTTCCTTGCTACTACCCTTATCTCATTAAAAAAACACCTATATATAAACCCCAATGGGGCGCTCTGTATCAAGGTGCTTTCCTATGTCCTAAATTTACTCATTATTATTTGGCGTATTTTACAATGATGTCCAAAAGGGTGCTCACTACCTCTTCTCCTGCTCTGTCATTGTAATATTTCCTGAATCTTTCGTCTTGAGCATACATCTGGGCCAGTGCGATATGGGCTTGGGGGGAATAGGTTTCCCAGGTGAAACTTAGCCAGTATTTGTGTTTGTTGTATACCCCTTGTGCTGATTCTGACTCCAAATCCTTGGATCTTACTACTTCTTTTAATAAATCAAAGATCTGCGTCTCAGCCTTTTGCATCTTCATGTAGTCTTCTTCACTGAGATTCATAAAGTTTTTATTTGACTTCTTTATTGTTTCTTCACCATAGTTTTCCCTTATTTCTTTCCCAAAGTTTTTTTCATTCTGGGTCAACTTTTCTTTCTTAAACCCTTCAAATTTTCCTGCGTTTGTCATAGAAATTTCTCCTTTATTGTGTGCTATTGTCTTCTCAACGGTAGTAATCAATCGATCCAACTGATTTCTTCTATGAATAAGTTGTCTTTTATGTTCGATGAGGGCTCCTGACACATCATAATCCCCATGGGAAATTATC
>JAAYGQ010000071.1 GCA_012727635.1 Tissierellia bacterium
ACACCAGCTATACAATAATCGTACTTTAGATACAGATGTATTGCTTTCATTCTTTCTTCTCTGGAATACATAGACATCCTCCTAGATTAGTATGTCCAAGATTATGTCCGCACCTCTCTTTTGGCAACCAGAAATACAACTGCCAGTTCCATCCCAAACTACTTGATGAGTGAATGTTTCATTCGATAGCTTTCGCCCGTAAAGATTAACATGTGCGAGTGGTGTACCAGTCTATCCACTATGGCTGCTGTGAGCTTCTCATCAAAGAGAAAACCCTTCCACCTTCCGAACTCGATATTTGTTGTGATAATAATGCTCTTTGTTTCATAGCAAGAAGACACGATATCAAAAAGGATTCTGGCTCCTTCCTGATGAAGGGGCAAATATCCCCACTCGTCCAGTATCAATACATCTGCCATTTTGATCTTTTTGTGTATCTTCTCAGCCTTTTTTCCATCCTGTGCCTCCAGCTGGTGGATGAGATCGTGAACTCGGTAGAATACCGCCTTTTTCCCCTGGTTAATGGCCTGGACCCCAAGAGCAATCCCCAGATGGGTCTTTCCTGCCTGGGCAGCTCCATAGAGAATGAGATTCTCTTTCTTATTAAGAAAAGACAGGGACTCTAGAGTGGGAAGGGGTAAGCCCTCAGGAAGCCTTACTTCAGAAAAGTCGTAGCCCTCTAGGGACTTCATGAGCTCAAAGCCCGCGCTATTTAAGTTTCTAAGGCGTCTTTTTTCTATCCTGTCTTCATAAAGTTCTTTTAGCAGGATGAGTAGAAACTCTTCCTGAGTATCTGCCTCAATGCTAGGGTAGATTTCCATTAGATTATTTGATAACTTCAAGTTTTTTTGATAAAAAGCGATTTCTTCTCTCACTGGAAATCACCTCCCATCAGCCTGTCGTACTTGGACGTATCCACTTCGTACAGGGGCATATCAGAGGGAAAGTGTATAGAGCCATCATAGAGTATCCTGTTTTCTTTGAGTCTCCTGTAGGTTAGGGCAATGGCCTTAGGCGAATGGGTTTCATGCTGCAAGGTTTCTGTTAAAACCCTTCCCGCATACTCCATATCCTCTTCTAAAAGAATCTCTCGTAAAGCTTCAAAAGCCTGTCGATAGGAATCTTTATCTAAAGACGCAAGATAGGTTTGCCAAACTTCTGGTAAAAGAGAGTAGATCCCTGCGTACTTTAGTGCTCTAGGTCTTACTTTTACCACATCGATAAAGTCTATGTGATGGATGGACTCACTTCCCTTTTTAAAGAGTCTTTTATGGCGGCTGATGGTTTTTCTAAGGTCTCCAGTTAGTATGGTAACTTCATTTGCCGAAATCTTAAGGACTACTTGATCTCCCACAAAGCTGGGACTAGCAGAGTATGTGCATCCTTTAAAACTAAGAAGTCCATACTTACTCACTCTTCTACTGACATACTTTGACGTGTCAAAGGGAGCAGGGTTAAAGGGAATCATCCGCACTTTTTCTTCTTCAAAAAGTTCTTCGATGGGCCTTTTATGAAGATAATGCTTCTCTTGGCTTCTGATAAGGCACTTCTCAAGTAGATTCTTATTAAAGCTCTCAAGGTCTGTGATAGTGGGTTCTGGGACAAAGAAATTTCGCCTTATTGTGCCCACCATGTTCTCAACACTACCTTTTTCTGCTCCACTATTAGGATTGCAAAACTTTACGTTAAAGCCGTAATGAGTGGCAAAGCGGAGGAAAAAGTCGGCTGTTTTAACAAGGCCCTTTTCATCCTTACTTCTAAGAGCTGCCGTAGACATCTGACGGGGCCATATGGAGCTTGGAACATAGCCTATGAACCTAAATAAGCTAATAAGGCCCTCCATAAGAGCTTCTCTGGTCTCACTTCTTGTAACCACAGCAAAGCCAGCATTTGATTTGGGAAAAGACAAGATCAGTTCGTGAAACTTCTTTCGGCTCCCATTTTCAAAGGCTTCTAAGCTACCAAAATCCACTTGAGCTTCGCCACCAGGATGATGAAGACGAAGGTAGGCATCCTCTGAGCCAAATACTTTCTTTTTTTCTTCTTTTACGAGATCTCGCACCCTTCTGGCTCCTACTTGAAGCAGATCTGGGTATTCTTCTTTTAGGCGCTCATATATTCTTTTGGCCGTATGTCTTTGTTTATGATGTCTGGATTTATCCTCAGTTAACCACTGACTGATAATAGGCCGCAAAGTGTCAGATTTATTTGATCTATTCGCTTTGTGATGACTGGGACTGAAATCATCCATTTCAAGGTATTTTTTGATGGTACGATAGTTATGTTCGGTCATGGCAGATATTTCTGAAATAGTTTTGCCTTCCAAAAAATATAATTCTCGGATATAATGAACTGTAGTAATTGTCAGCACTTCCTTCCCTCCCTATAAGTTTCGTCACTATATAGGGTATATCGTTAGGTTGGTACTGGCAATTACTTTTGTATTTCTGACTGCCATTTATTGTATTTTCAGATTACCATATACACTTGTTAGATGCTGGACTATGTGGAATTTATCGATGATGATTTCAGCCCTAGGAAAGACTGTCTTTACAAGCTGCATGTAGGGCTCGCACATGTCTATTACCACTGTCTTTACCCGCTCTTTTACCTTTAAAGGGTATCGGTGAAAGTAGCGGATGAGGGAAGGCAGTCGCCGGTCTTCTAGGATGTCGATTAGCTCTTTATGAAGTAGGTCGCAGAGGATAAAACTTATGGCGCCCTCTACGTTTTTCACCGATTTAAATTCGTCTATTCCTAGAAAACTGCGTAAATAGGTATAAGACCTTTTGATTTGTAGAGACTCATTGTGAAGAAAACGGTGGACGCTCTGGTGAGAAAAACCCTACTCTTTAGCAATATCTTTTTCAGAAAA
>JAAYGQ010000072.1 GCA_012727635.1 Tissierellia bacterium
AATCACCCTTTTCAAGAAGCTCATAAAATCTGTTTTCATCGATCATATTTTCGCTTTTTAAAAGTTCCACAATATTACGGACTTCATAACCTTCGGGAATAGTTAGGATGATGGTATCACTCTCTACAGGAGTAATTAATGTATCCACTAGTTCTTCCATGTTCATGGAGGGGCTTAGTAGAAATTTTCCTTCCTGTAGGGAACCATCCAGGCTTCTTTCCTTTAGATAATTTGTAAAGGCTAGACTGTTGGAAACCAAATTGTTCTCGCTGAGTAAGGAGCCCAGTTCTCCCGGGGTCATTCCCGAGGTCACTTGAATTTCAATCTGAGTATTGTCCTGAGGATCAACGGCGTCATAGAGAGATTCTTTTACCTGGGAACAGCCGCTGATGAGTAAAGCCACAAGGACAAAGAGTATAATCTTTTTCATTACTACCTACTCCGTTAATTCAGCCAGAATTTCGGATATGTCCTGCATAAGTCTAGCATAGTTAAACTCCGCATTCAGATATTCGGCTGCGTTTTTATTCATATTAAGAATATTGTAAAGTTCTTGAATTTTCTCAAGTTCCTGTTCTTTTACTTCTTCACCAAGAAGTTCACGACGTTGCATATCAAATTGTTTTTCACGGAAATCATCTACCATTGTACTAGCGGATTCATCTTCTTTCATTTTTGTTTTCGCCTCTGTAAACTTTTTATAAACATCGCTTTGTTCGATGGCTTGCTTAAGTTCTCGGGCTTTATCATAGGGATTCATTTATACCTCCAAAATAAAGACAAGAATCATGGGTCTGCGCTTTGTACGGTTATAGAAAAAGCGGCTAAGATTCTTTCTTGTACTATTTTTTATTTGAGACCAGTCGCTACGAGTAACTTTATTCATAGATTCAATTTCTCTTGTAACCAGGGCTTTTGCTTCTTCAATTAATCCCGTGGATTCTTTCATATAGATAAATCCTCGGGAAATAACATCGGGCTCCCGAAGTAGTTTTCCATTATCAGACTCAATGGTCAGAAGTACCATAATAATTCCGTCCTCGGAAAGTTGTTTTCTATCCCGCAACACCGCTGTACCAACATCGCCTACTATAGCTCCGTCAATAAGTATGCGGCCGGAAGGAACAGTTTCACCGGTCTTGAGTTTGCCATCATGCAACTCAATTACGTTTCCATTTTCTGCTAAGATTACATTATCCCGATTCATACCCATATTAACGGCTAAATCTGAGTGATGTTTTAGCATAGAATACTCTCCATGGACAGGCATGAAGTATTTAGGCTTTGTCATAGCGAGCATAAGTTTAAGCTCTTCTCTTCTTGCGTGACCACTGACATGAACATCATAGAGTTCCTGATATATAACGGTAACGCCCATTTCAAAAAGTCGATTGATAACATTGGTCACGGATTTTTCATTGCCTGGTATTGGTGATGAAGATAAAATAACCATATCGCCTTTTTTAATTTGAATTTGTGAATGGGTATTGTCTGCCATTCGTGTCAGAGCCGCCATAGGTTCTCCCTGGCTACCCGTGGTCATAATGGCAATTTCATTATCCGGATATTTATTAACGTCGGCAATATCGATAAGATCCTCTTTAGGAATATTTAGATAGCCAAGTTCCATGGCGATTCTTGTGATGTTATGCATACTGCGACCGGTAATAGCTACTTTTCGATTATTTAGTCTGGCAGCATTGCAAACTTGTTGAATCCGCTGGACATTGGAAGCGAAGCTAGCTACAAAGATGCGGGAGTTTGATTCTCTGAAAAGTTTATCAAAGTTTGTACCCACGGTGGATTCACTCATTGTATATCCAGCGCGCTCCACGTTGGTAGAGTCACTTAAGAGAAGGTCAATTCCTTCGTTGCCAAGGGTTCCCAGTCGAGCTAGGTCAATGGCAGGACATCCTACCGGTGTAAAGTCCACTTTAAAGTCTCCGGTTTGAATAACCTTTGCCGCCGGAGTTTTTATAAAAAGAGACACGGCGTCAGGAATGGAATGATTCACATGAATCATTTCCACAGTAAAGGGGCCAATATCAAAGATGTCCCCGGCTTTTTTTTCATGGATAATCACGTTGGAATTTCCATGTTCTTTTAATTTATGCTTTATGAGCTCTTTTGTAAAGGGCGTGGCATAAAGAGGGATTGACAATTTGTCTAATAGATAAGGAACGGCTCCAATATGGTCTTCATGACCATGGGTGAAGACGAGTCCTCGTATTTTTTTTGCGTTGTTTTCAAGATAAGTTAAATCAGGAATGACTACATCCACTCCGAGAAGTTCTTCTTCCGGAAACATGATGCCGGCATCAACAATGATAATATCATCGCCATACTCATAAACTGTCATGTTCTTTCCGATTTCTTTAAGGCCCCCCAAGGGAATGACCTTAAGAGAAAGATTCACTTGTTTCTTGTTACTACGACGTCTATTTCTAGTTTTACTCATTTTTCTCCATTCTATTTTTACACTGGGAGCAGGTTCCATAAAAGACCACATCGTGGTCCTGAATGGAAAAATCATAGATTTCTTCTAAACGCTCTTCCAGTTCATCCAAAAAATCCCCCTGGACTTCTTGTATTTTCTTGCAATGATAACACAGTAGATGATGATGGTGATGGGAGGTAACTCGAAGTTCATATCGGTCCAGTCCATCACCTAAATCAATCTTGGCAAGCAAATTAAGCTCTTCAAGTAGTCGAACCGTTCGATAAATCGTGGCTTGACTGATTAAAAAGCCATCTTTATTGACCATATCATAAAGCTCTTCAATACGATAATGTACTTTAGTGCTTTCAAGAACTTCGGCAATGCGTCGTCGGGGTTCGGTTAATTTATAGCCATGTTCTTTTAAACATGTTAGTACAGGGGAATTTTCCATATTATTCTAATTCTTCGTAGTAAGCCTTCACTTCATCGAATTCTTCTTCCGAAGGGGTAATAAAGCTATACTCACCGTCTTCTTCAATACTCTCAAAGAGGAGGGCTTCTTCTTCGTTGTCGATGAGAATGGCGTAAATTTTATCATTGTACTCAAACCATTCCTCTAATTGAAAGGTTACTACATTACCATCTTCGTCGACAAGTTCAATTTCATCGATTTCACAACATTCGTGATCGTGATCATGGCCATGATTGTGATCATGATCTGCGCAATTGCAATTTGTTTCTTTCATGTTAAGCTCCTTTTTGCTTTAAATAGTCTTCTAATAAAAGGCTGGCCGCTAGGCTATCCACGACACCTTTTCTTTTTTTTCTCGATACATCCTGTTCAAGAAGTATCTTTGTGGCTTCCGTAGTAGTGTTACGCTCGTCCCAAAGCACCACAGAGGGTCGTTCTATAAGCCTAGTAGTATAGTTAATTTTTTTCTCCAGGGATTTTTTAAAAGATAGGACTTTCTCCATACTTTCGCCAAGGCTATCATCCATATTATAAGGTGCACCAAGAACAATAAGCTCGGCCTTCTCCTGGCTAATAAACTCTATAATCCTATCAATGGCCTGGGTGTTTCCCACACGTTTGATAAATGGACGACTAAAAACAAATTTCTCATCGGCACTGCTAAGGGCAACTCCAATGCGTTTTTCACCATAATCTAAGGCCAAAATGACCATCATACCACCTTAATGTAAAAGTCTTCACAGGCACCTACACAGTAGCTACACAGGATGCAGCGATCCTTTATGACCTTAGCTCTACCCTCATCTAAATAAAGGGCCTTTTGCTGACATCGTTGGATGCACTTTCCACAACCGATGCAGTAGGGGTCAATAATGAGTTTTCTATCTTTATTTACACAATCGGTTCCGATTATGTTATGGATCACCGAAGACACATTGGCGTCGATTTCTTCTCTTGTCTGCATCCCAATGGCAAAGGAATCAATCCAAGGTAGTTTCATTACGTAGGAAAGGGCCTCCGAATAGCTTTTTAATAGATGCCCGCCACCGAGGACCTTCATAGCAAATATGAATTTTCCATTATTCTTAGCAATTTCCAAGGCATTTTCCATATCCCCACGGTTTCCTCCAAGGATGCCAAGACCACTCTTATTAATGATAGGATGAATGACTTCAATTAATTTGTGCTGGGCTCCTGCCAAAACTCCCTGTACATAATGGGTGCTCATACCAATATGATGTATTTTGCCTTCTTTTTTCATTAAAGCAAAATAATCAAGGGCTTCACTGTGCCCTCTAAGGGTATGCTCACTCTCCTGCTCATGGAGCATCATAAGATCAATATAGGGAGTATCCATCTCTTTTAAAGCCTGGTCTAGGGAAGATTTTGCCGTTTTATAATCATAGGCATAGCATTTGGTGGAAATATAAACTTCTTCCCTCGGAATATCTCTTTTCAAAAAGGCTTTAAAGAGAGCATAAGAATTATAAATCTCTGCCGTATCAAAAAAATTGATTCCTTGATGAAAGGCATACTCCATAAGATCCGCTGCCTCTTCTGGGCTAAAATTTTGTTGCAGCGGACTTATGGTAAGGGCGCCAAAGCAAAGCTTGGAAACTTTATTCATTCTTTTCTATAAAGCTCTTCAATAGGACTTCTAGGATTTCATCGCGGTCCACCTGCTTAATGACAATACGGGCATCATTATGACTGGTAATATAGGTTGGATCTCCGGAAATAAGATAACCCACAAGCTGATTGATGGGATTGTAACCCTTCTCCACTAAAGCCGCATAGACTTTACTCAGTATTTCCTGAGTTGCTTGGCTTTTTAAATCCTGATTATTAAAGCGCTGGGTATGGTTATTCATGGCTCCTCCTATTCTTTGACTTCTATCAAAATGCTCTGTATATTACTGATTATCTCAGTGAGCTTTTCTACATTTTTAGCTCCGGCCGTTGCGAAGTGATCTCGCCCTCCTCCACCTCCGCCAAGCTCCTTAGCAATCTTTGAAACAATTCTACCTGCTTTATACCCCAATGACCTAGCTTTATCACCGGCAGCAGCCACTATGGCAATCTTAGCATCCTTTGTGGAAAAAAGGAGGATTAAGCCTTGAGGGTCTTGGGCTTGGATTTGATCTGAAAGGTTTTTTAGGTCTTCTTTGCTTTCTTCTTTAAAGGCTTTGATATAAACACTAAGGCCATCAAGATTTATCTTCTCTGAAATCATGTCTTTAATTATATCATTTCCAGCCTGATCTTTCAATTGACGCATTTCCTGCTGCATTTCTCTTTTTTCTTGCTGTAGATGTTCTATTTTTTGCGGTAGTTCTTCTGGAGTACCCTTAATCAGTAGAGCACTATTTTCCAGGAGTTGGCGCTGAGTTTTTACATATTCTAGGGCCTTCATGCCGGTAATGGCCTCGATACGGCGAACACCCGAAGCAATTCCTCTTTCGCCCAATAGGATAAAGAGTCCAATCTGGGAACTACGAGTCACATGGGTTCCCCCACAAAGCTCAATAGATCCACCCATGCGTACAACCCTGACTTCTTGGGTGTATTTCTCACTGAACAAAGCCTTTGCCCCTTGTTTTTTTGCCTCATCAAGATCGCTGTAACTCACACTTACATTATGATCTTCAAGAATATTTTTATTCACAAGATACTCAATCTCATCGATTTGCTCTTTACTTAGCGGTTCGAAGTAGTTAAAGTCAAAACGCAGGCGGTTTTCGTCGACAAGAGAACCAGCCTGTTGAATCCCTTCTCCTAGCACCCGAATAAGAGCATCATGAAGAAGATGGGTGGCACTGTGATTGCGGGCTGTTGCCTGCCTTTGTTGGCTATCTACCTTCATCATAACGATATCTCCACGACGAAGTTCGCCTCGGAGAAGATCGACTTGATGCAAATATAAATGTTCTTTCTTTTCAACGGTACGCACATTGAGAAGATTGTGCTCACTTTCAATATAGCCCCAATCTCCAACTTGGCCTCCCCCAGTGGCATAAAAAGGAGTTTTATCCAGGATAATTTGTCCCGATTCTCCTGCTTCCATAGAGGGCCGCAACTCATTGTCTACTATAATCTCGAGGACCTTGGCAGAATTGATCAGCTTGTCATAGCCTTCATACTGCGTTGCCGGCACTTCAGTGAGATATTTTTGAAGATCGTCTTTCCAACCAAGATGTTCACGATCGACCTGAGCCCTTGAGGTATCTTGTTGCTTTTTCATATGCTCGTTAAAGCCAACAGTATCAACGCTAAAACCATTCTCTTCAAGGAATTCCTGAGTTAAACTTAGAGGAAAGCCAAAGGTGTCGTAGAGTTTAAAGGCACGAGCTCCATCAAGGCTGTTTAGATTCTTATTTTTCATTTCCTCGGTGATATCTTCAAGATAAACCATACCTCTTCTAAGGGTTTGGTGGAATTTTTCTTCCTCAAGATCAATCATGTGAAGAATTGTATCTTTTCTATCTTCCAGCTCTGGATAGCCTTCTCTATAAAGGTCTATGCTTTTTTCAGCTAGGCTATGCAGATGACGTTCTCCTTGGCCTAGAAGATAAAGCTGCAGGCTAGCTCTTCGAATAAGTTTACGAAGAACATAACCTCGGCTCTCATTGCTAGGTACTACACCATCGCTAACAAGAAAAGTCATGCTTCTTGCATGGTCTGCAATTATACGCATACGCATATTTGTAATTTCATCTCCAGGATATGTTTTACCTGTGATCTTACTAATAAGCGAAAGTAGCTCTTGCATAAGGTCTATCTCATAGACGGAATTTTTCTCTTGTAAAACCATAGCTAGGCGCTCGAGTCCCATGCCGGTATCAATATTTTTATTCTCGAGAAGAGCATAGGAACCGTCTTCAAGTTTGTCATATTGTGTAAAAACATGATTCCAAACTTCAATAAACTGATCACAATCACATCCAGGTTTATGATTGGGGTCATCACAACCATAGGTCTCTCCCCGGTCATAGTATATTTCTGAACAGGGTCCACAGGGACCAAGGCCAATTTCCCAAAAATTATGCTCCTTACCCAGGCGAACAATACGCTCCTGAGGGAAGTCCAAATCATTTTCCCAGATTTCATAGGCCTCATCGTCTTCTTCATAGACGCTAGCCCAAAGTCTCTCCTTAGGAATGCCAACAATATCAACCAAAAACTCGAGACCCCAAGTCAGACTTTCTTTTTTAAAATAATCACCAAAGGCAAAATTACCAAGCATTTCAAAAAATGTAAGATGACGGGCAGTTTTGCCTACTTCTTCTATGTCCCCTACTCGAACGCACTTTTGGCAAGTAGCTAGTCGCTTACTAGGTGGGGTAGCTTGGCCGGTGTAATATTTTTTCAGCGGTGCCATTCCTGCACCCACAAGTAAGATACTGGGATCATCTTCAGGAATCAAACTATAGCTGGGCAGGATGATGTGTTCTTTAGATTTGAAAAAGTCCAAAAACAGCTTTCTGATTTCGGTACTGGAACGGGCTTTCATTTCTCCTCCTAAAAAAAGAAGCCTTCTCAAAGATAGGGACGCCTCGGCGCGGTACCACCCTACTTATCCCTGCTTAGGGATCACTCTGAGAGGCTTGATAAACTTGTTTTCTTCTCTGTATTTAAGAATCGGCGCGAATTTACAGATTTCCACCCTGCTCTGCTCTCTAAAAAATTCTAAATTCTCAGAAGATTACGAATATTGTAGCATGAATTAACGCTTTTTGCTAGTTTTTTTGATAATCCCACCACCAAAAATATAGTCATTTTTATAAAGAACTAGGGATTGACCCGGTGTAGGGGCCCTTTGAGCTATATCGAAATGTACCATCAATAGATCCTCTTCAATAAGCTGAACTTTGCAGAGAAAGGCCCTTTGAGAATACCGGATTTTACCCATTAGTTCTATTTCGTCCCCAGGGCTAAGTTCCTGGTAAATAAAGTTTAAGTCCTTAGCATAGACAACCTTTGAAAAGAGTTCTTCTTCTTTTCCAAGATAGACTCTAGAGCTCTCAGGATCAATATCATGGACATAAAGCGGATGACTATGGCTAATCCCCAGGCCTCTTCTTTGACCAAGGGTATAGGCCTCAACGCCTTTGTGAGAGCCCATGACCCTATCTTCATAAATAAAGTATCCCTGATTTAAAGTGATTTTTTCTTTAAGGAAACCAAGATGATCTCCGGTAGGAATGAAACATATATCCTGGCTGTCTTTTTTCTGATGGACTGGTAAATCAATAGAGCGAGCTATGATTCTAACTTCTTGCTTGGTTATATCTCCAAGAGGAAATATAATTCTAGAGAGTTGATCTTGTTTGAGGCGGTAGAGCATATAACTTTGGTCCTTTGATTGATCTTTTCCTTTTTTTAGAAGAAATCGTTCGTAATGTTCAATTTGTGCATAATGACCCGTAGCCACATACTGTGCTCCGATTCTATCGGCCTCATCTAATAGAAGTTTAAATTTAACGGTTTCATTGCAGTTAACACAGGGGTTTGGTGTCTCTCCCCTCTGATAGGCTTCAATAAAGGGAGCAATTACCCTTTGTGCAAAAAACTTTCTGGCTTCAAGAAGAATGAAGGGAATGTTTAGATGTTCACAAACAGCCCGAGCATCTTCTATGCCCTCTAGCGCAGAGTCCTGCATATATAAATAAACACCAGTAACATCATAACCTTGGGATAATAGGATATGGGCGGCTATGGCAGAATCCACACCACCGCTTACTCCTAAAACGACCTTAGTGTTCATGTTCTTCTTCGGGATTAAATCCATCGAGTTCTTCGTAATGCTTGCCGGTTTTGGTGGCATAGTCCAGAACGGCTGCCTTGAGGGCTTGTTCTGCCAGTACCGAACAGTGTACTTTTATAACCGGTAAACCGCCAAGCTCCCGGAGAACATCTTTATTGGTAATCTTAAGGGCTTCTTTAACGGTTTTTCCTTTAATAAGCTCTGTAGCAATGGAACTGGATGCCACAGCACTTCCACATCCAAAGGTTCTAAACTTGATATCTTCGATAACCTCATCTTCATTTATTCTAAGATAGATTTTCATAATATCACCGCACCGGATATTTCCAACTTCGCCGACGCCATCGGGATTTTCAATTTCACCCACATTGCGGGGATTCATGAAATGATCCATTACTTTATCATTATACATTGCCATTTTGCTTCCTCATTTCTTCTTCATAGAGAGGCGACATCTCTCTAAGTCTTTGTATAATAGGGGGAAGTTTCTCTAGAACATAGTCAATATCTTCCTCCCTTGTAAAATCTCCTAAGGTCATACGTAAAGAGCCATGGGCAATTTCGTGACTAAGTCCGATACCCATAAGAACATGGGAAGGGTCAAGGCTTCCACTGGTACAAGCCGACCCACTACTGGCAGCAATTCCTGTCATGTCCAGCATTAGAAGTATACTTTCTCCTTCAATAAACTCAAAACTTATATTCACATTACCTGGTAGTCTTTTTGTTGGATGACCATTGAGCTTGCAATGGGGGACTCTTTCTAAAATGCCATGAATCAGTTTATCTCTAAGAGTTGTCAGTCTACTAATATGACCCGCCAGATTTTCACCTGCCAATTCACAGGCCTTGGCAAAGCCCATAATAGAAGGTAGATTGTCAGTACCCCCTCGATAGCCACGTTCCTGAGCTCCTCCATGAATAAAAGCATAGGGCCTTACGGTTTTACGAATAAATAGACTTCCTATACCTTTAGGTCCGTAAATCTTGTGGGCAGAAAAACTCATCATATCGATGGTCGAATTTGAAAGATCCAAGGGTACATTTCCTACCGCTTGAACTGCATCGGTATGGAAGAGTATATTGTGGGCTTTGGCCACTGCACCAATTTCTTCTATGGGCATAACGGTGCCTATTTCGTTATTGCCATAGAGTATAGAAATAAGGATTGTATCTTCACGAAGAGCCTCTTCCACCTGTTTGGCTGTTACAAGACCATATTCATCCACGGGAAGAAAGGTAACGTCATAACCCTCTTTTTGAGCTTCTTCCATGGTGTGGAGCATGGCGTGGTGTTCAACTGTGGTGGTGATCATATGCTTGCCCTTTTTTGTTTTCTTAGCAATATGAACGGCCCAGTTATCGGATTCCGTACCACCGGAAGTAAAATATATTTCTCTTGGCTCGGCGCCAACAAAATTCGCAATGGTCTCTCTTGCCTTAGCAAGATCCAGTTTGCCTTCTTGGCCATAACTATGGGCACTGGCAGCATTAAAGTTATGATTTTTAAGCGCTTCGATCATAACATCTAAAACTTCTGGTTTTAACTGAGTAGTGGCGGAATTATCCAAATAAATTCTTTTCATCTTCATTCATCCTTTTCGACAAGATCTTGTAAGGTCGTAGAGTTTATAATGTGCATGACATCCTCTTCAATGCGATTCCATAGAGGCCGTGTAAGGCAAGTTTTCGGATCATCACAGACATCGGTGCAGTTTTTACCCATGCAACCTGTGGAAACGATTTTTCCTTCCAGTGCTTCTAATATTTCACCTGCAGTGATTTCTTCAGGTTTTTTGGTTAAAAAATACCCTCCTTTGACACCCCTAGAACTATCCACCAAATCATTGGCCTTGAGTTGACGAAAGATTTGTTCTAGATAGCGCTGGGAAAGGTTGAGATTCTTGGCAATTTGTGAAATCGACAAGGGGTCAGAATTATTTTTTGATGCAAGTTCGCACATAGCTGCAAGGCCATAGCGGCCCTTTGTCGTAAGGTTCATTTTTATCTCCTAGTAACTTGGTGTAGTATAAGTATAATACCCTATTTTCCTGCTGTCAATAGAGGAAATAATCATTTAACAAGGGTATATTATCCTATTTACTAGGCAATCTAGACCAGTAAATAAAGAATAATATTTAAATTCATTTTTGAGTGCTATAAT
>JAAYGQ010000073.1 GCA_012727635.1 Tissierellia bacterium
GAAGAGCCGCCGATGAGCTGATTAAACAGGGAAAGGTAAAGATCAATGGTAAAAAGGCAACCATTGGTCTAAGTGTTGGCCCCCAGGATAAAGTCCAGGTAAATGGCAAACTACTAAAGCCAAAAAGCAACTTTGTGTATATAGCTTTAAATAAACCCACGGGCATTACTTCTACCACGGAGCGCCATATAAGGGGAAATATCATAGATTTTGTAAATCATCCCGAGCGTATTTTTCCCATAGGAAGACTGGATAAGGACTCTGAAGGACTCATTCTTCTAACCAATGATGGAAGTATCGTCAATGAAATTTTAATGGAAGAAAACAAACATGAGAAGGATTACATTGTAACGGTAAACAAGAATATTACCCCTGCATTTGTTGAGCAAATGGCAAAGGGAGTAAAAATATTTAATCCTGTGAAGAACGAAAATACCGTGACAAACCCTTGTAAAATAGCACAAATGAGCAAAAGGACCTTTAAAATTACTCTTTCCCAGGGACTAAATCGGCAAATAAGAAGGATGTGTACTGAACTGGGCTATGAGGTAGTTAAACTAAAGCGCATTCGCATTATGCATATCGGATTAAAGAATCTACCGGTAGGTAAATGGAGAAACTTAACCAAGGAAGAAGAAAAAACTTTGTTAGCCGTCACAAAGCCAGATTTAACTGCAAGGAAGAAACCATAAAGCTATTATTCTTTGGCAGGATTTTTTAAACAAGGGCGAGATGCAAAAAGTTGAATCTAGAAATATTGTCATTAGAATCCTTTAAGACTATTCGCTTATAAGAATTTATCCTTTAATTGAGCTCGAGCTATACCCTCGCAAAAACCTTTCGGGGGTATTTTTAATGTCTATTTTGGTTTTTAAGTCAGAAAGGTAAAAGCTCTGGTGGGTAGGCTATAGCAGGATGAAATAAATATAAATAGGATGACACATTCAATAAAGAACAAAAAAAACTTTTGTTACTTTGTCATATATTTGTCTATTATTTAAGTATTTTCTTTGATTTATTGAAATATATCGTGTATTCTAATAGTGAACAACGTTCAGGGCAGTAATCATTTATGAATTGCAGTGTAAGGAGGCTGCCAAATGGCACAAGTTAAAAAAGAATCCATCCGAAGTGATATTTTAGATAAATCTTTCAAAATGATAAAGGAAGAGGGCTATGGAGCCACCACCATGCGCCAGATTGCTGGGGCCTGCCATATTTCTGCCAGCAATCTATACAACTACTTTGATAATAAAGAAGCCATATTGGATGAACTGGTGGGGGAGCTCTACCAAGAGGCAGTTACCCTATCAAAAATAAACAGAAGCAAACCACAGTCTCTTTCTCAGGATGTGTATTTAGACTATCTGGTAGCAGCAACGGCCAGTTTACAGTCCTATATTATAAAGAACAAAGAATTATTGTACATTCTGATTTTTCAAACCATGGGAAGCAAATATGAAGGTTTTTGTGACTCCATAGTAGAAAGATATTATGAGTATGAAATGTGGTCCATGAACAAAGCCTTTACAGAATCAAGAGTTCCGCCCCTTAAGGGACCCAGCAGTACCATGATTAAAAATGTATGCGGAATGTATATTGATGTTACCAAATGCTATCTTAGTGAAAATAAGAGTGATCAGTGGCTGACAGAGAAGGTAGAGGAACTAAATTTATTCATTATCGGAGGGCTCAGTATTTACATAAGGGAGTTAGTCAAATAAACAAGGCAATGAAAGGGGAGTTTTATGGACAGAGAAACGGTGATTATTGCTCTTACTGGTAAGGGAGGTGTGGGAAAGACCTCTATCTCAGCATCAATTGTAAAAATTTTGGCAAAGGAATTTCCCGATAAGAAAATTTTAGCCATTGATGCAGACCCGGCCATCGGACTGGCCACAGCACTGGCAGTAAAACCCGAAATATCACTGGATGATATTCGCTCTGAGATTATCAGTTCCGTTGAAGAAGGCGATACCCAAAGTGCCATTGAACTGGTCAGCGAATCCAGGTACCGCATTTTTGAAGCCATTGTAGAGACCGACAAGTTCGCCTTTTTATCCATAGGAAGACCAGAATCCGAAGGTTGCTATTGCAGAGTCAATTCCTATTTAAAAGATGTCATCGAAATGGTAAGTCAACAGTTTGACTATGTGGTCATCGATGGCGAAGCGGGAATCGAACAGATCAACCGCCGAGTCATGCAAAAGGTAAGCCACTTGCTACTGGTTACCGATGCCAGTCGAAAGGGCCTTGAAGTCATCAGAACAATCAATGATGTAGCCAAGGATATGGTCAACTATGAAAGAATCGGTGTCGTAATCAATCGAATCGAAGATATGTCCCTAGTAGGCCAACTGGATACAGATCAGGTTGAACTCCTAGGCCTTATTCCAACCGATAGGAATATTATGACCTATGACATTGCCGCCAAGGATTTTATGGGGCTGCCCGATGATACGATTTCTACCCTGGAGATCCGAAAGGCCCTGGAGAAATTTGGAGTATTGGATGGAGGAAGATCACAATGAAAGACCTTAAACATATGATTTATTTCGAAAGCTTGCTTGAAGATGCCCACAATGAATTGGTGCGAAAAGCAAAAGACGAAGGCAAACTGGCTCTAGGCTATACCTGCTTTCATATGCCCGAAGTTCTACTAAACCTGGAGAATTGTTTTTCCGTAAGACTCAGAGCCCCCAATATGGGGTCCATGGACATTGCCCAGTATTATATGGCCAGCAGTGCCTGTGAATATTGCAAGGCCCTTCTTGAAAGAGCCATTGAAGGAAATTATCATTTTCTAGATGCCATGGCAGGAGTTGACTGCTGTGAATGTATGAATCGTTGTATGGAAAATATGGAACTTCTTGAAACCCAGGATACATCAAAGGAAAAGTTCTTCTGGACATATCTTGATATTCCCTGTTCCGACGATGAAGACTGTGTAACCCATCTTGTGGAACAAGTATCTAGAAAGTTTTTAAAGCTACTAGAGGAAAACTATGGCGTGGATATATCAGATAAGGCCATCCGTAAGGCTGTGGTAGAACACAATACCGTCTGTCGCCTCATTACAGAAATTGGTGAATTTAGAACAAAAATGAACCCTGTGATTACCGGAGCGGAATTCCACAAAATCTGTCTGGTAAGCTATGTTTGTCCCAAAAAAGATATAATTCCTTATTTAGAAGAAACTTTAGAAGAAGTGAAAAATAGACAGCCCGATGCCAAGCATAACTACAGAGCAAGAGTCGTCATTGTTGGTTCTGAAATTGATGATCCGGAGCTCATTGAGCTGATAGAAGAAAATGGAGCTCTAGTAGTAGCCGATCGCTTTTGCTATGGTTCGCTTCCCGGTAGAAAAGAAATTGAATTAACCCAGGACGAAGATGCTTTAACTCAAATATGCCGAACCTATTTAGTTGAAACAGAATGCCCAAGACAGTGCGCACCACATAAATTGCAGTATCGTCATGACAGAGCCTTTGATTTAGCCAAACATTTCCATGCCGATGGCATTATCTATGAGCAGATGAAATTTTGTACCTATTGGTCCTACGAAAGAGTCCTGGGCAGCCACGTCCTACACCACGAGTACGGCATACCTACCCTATCTATTGACCGGCCCTATAGAAGTGGCACCAGTGGTC
>JAAYGQ010000007.1 GCA_012727635.1 Tissierellia bacterium
AGAGGGTGTGAAATAGGATGGTCCCAATAAGAGCCTGTTGCCAAGTCGCCTTATTTACCGATGCTCCACCGATTAGAAGAGAAGCTACAGAGAAAAGACCAACATTCTCGTGATTTGTGTAGGTATTTAGATTTCCCATATTCTGTAGATAGATTACTTGTCCCCAAGCAGCCAATACAGTAGAGATAATAACAGCAATAATACGGGTTCTATTGACATTAATACCGGCTATTTTAGCGGTGTGCATACTTTGTCCAACGGCGCGCATATCTTGACCCATTTTTGTCTTCATAAAGTAGTACATAACCACAGCAATCAAAATGATAACAAGAAAGGTCATGACGGGAATTCTTGTCTTAAACATCTCCCCAAAAACAGCCTTATCCAGCGCCTTGCGAATGGTAATGAGGTCAATGGTGTTTTTAAGTCCCTTACCTGAAGGCATTAGGATGGATTTGTTACCGATAGGAAGAATGCTTCCTGCCATAACAATGTAAATTAACTGATAAATCCCGCTGGCAAAAAAGCCTAGGATCATCGAAGTAATCATTTCTTTTCCCTTAGCCCTATTAAGTACAAGTCCTACAAAATACCCCAGAACAATGGCTACGGGAGTGGCAACCAGCATAGCTGTAAAAATTCCAGGTATTCCAGGTATTTTTTTCGCAATGATAAAAATTAACCCCGTCTGACCGGCCATAGCCCCTAGAACGATACCAAAATTCAGTCCAAGACCGGTTATAACCGGGATGATCAAGGAGAAAACAAGGATTAAGTTCCGCGAGAGTCGAAAGATGAGTTCTTCTACAAGAAAGCTCACACTTAGCCCAGAAATAAGAAAAGCCGCCAAGCTTAATAGTGCAAAAATAATTGGAACAATCATTCTTCTTCACCTCCTCGGGTTAGAGCATAGAGTATAATCCCGTTGCTTATAATAATCCGAATAATCTCGGCCATCTGACCGTCGGAGATAATATTGATAACGGGAAGAGCCACGACGAGAAGCGACTGGAAAAGGAAAGTTCCGATAATAACATGAATAATCTTTGCTTCTTTTAGTGTGGCACCCCCAATAAGAATCGATGCCGCTGCAGGCAAAGCCATATAAAGTGGGGCCCTGTATAGTTGCAAAAATCCAAAGGCCTGGGCATAGACAACAATTCCTATGGCACCAAGCACCGTTGAAATAGTTGTTCCCAAAACACGGTAGCGATTGACATTTAGGCCATTGGAAATAGCAAAGGATTCATTGGCTCCTGAAACCGCCATGGCGTTGCCTGTCTTAGAGCGGTTAAAGATCCATAGGAGTCCTGCTATTAAAACAAAGAAGAGAATCATACCCGTGGGAAAACTAAACTTACTGGCGGTATCAAAAACTCCCGTTCCTTTAGGAAAAGCCCAGAGATTGTTTAAAAAGTGACCAAAACTGTTCTCCATGGAAACTGTAGTTCGAAGTCCCTTGCCCATAGGCCAAGTTAAGGATAGGTTTGTAAAGGGAAGAAGGAGCCAAATAATACACATAAAGGAAACAATAGAAAGACCAATATAATTCCCTACGGTCATTTCTTGACCCTTGACTCGATTGAGCATAAGCCCGTAGAGTATGCCAGCTACGGTGGCCATGGGAATGGCTATTACAAGTGCCATCAAAAAGCCCATACCGCCGGTAAAACCAAATTCTATACTTAAAAGGGCACCCAGAAGTCCAAAGACCACGCCCAAGGTGAGGTTGAAGTTAACGCCAATCCCTGCTCGTATTCCCGGCACCATGGCAAGAACCAAAATGGAGTTCATTCCAAAACGCACTAGGATACTGTTCCAAATATTCGCCTGGGATAGCCCCAGAACCTTCGATGAAACCAGTAAAATAAGAAGAAAAAGTGCGATGATAAGCCTGGGAAAACCTATTTTATTATAAACTCCTTTAAGCTTCTGCATCGAGCACCTCCGTAAAATCATCTCCAGCCATAGCAAGGCCTAAAACTGCATCGGATTCGTCGGGGCTGAAAACTCCTTGGATTACACCATCGGAAACAATGGCGATGCGATCGCAGATCTGGCGCAGTTCTGCCAACTCACTGGAGGTAATGATTACTGTCATCCCCTCTTCTCGGTTGAGACGCACCAGAGTATCCAAAACCAGTTTCTTAGCTCCGATATCAATACCTCTAGTAGGTTCTGATACAAGAAGGACATCGGGCCCAAAGGTAAGAGCTCTGGCAATACATACCTTTTGTTGATTTCCGCCGCTTAAGCGGCGAGTATTTTGCTTGCCTGAAGTACAGCGAATATCCAAATCCTCAATCATCTTCCGGGCATTTTCAGTAATGGCGCCCTTGTCTACAAATTGGCTAAATACTATTTTCTTTAAAAAGGCATCTTTAATTTCTAGAGCCGTGTAGGCAATATTGTACTCAATACTATCATCAAGAAGGAGCCCCGTTCCTTTTCTGTCTTCTGAAAGAAAAGCCACATTGTTAAGAAGCATATTTCTAGGATCATTAAGTTTCATTTCTTTGCCATCTTTAAAGATTTCGCCTTTAGTGGGAAATAGGCCCATAATCCCATTGGCAATGCCAATTTTACCTTGACCTGCTAAACCCCCAAGACCAAAGATTTCTCCCTTCTTAATATCAAGGTTGATACCTTTTACCTTCTCTCCAGGCATATCTACATAGAGATCCTTTAACTGGAGCTGGGTGGGTAAGTGGTCGATATTTCTACGCTCTTCAAATATAAGCTCTACCTGGCGGCCGACCATGGCTCTTGCCATATCAACGGTAGTTATATCTTCTGTTTTTTCTGTCAGAATCATCTCGCCATCACGCAAAACGGTAATGCCATGAGATATTCTTTTTATTTCTTCCAAGCGGTGGGTGATAAATAAAATAGCGATTCCCATTTCCGCCAGCCGCTGGATGACTTCAAGAAATTTTTCGGCTTCGGATTCTGTTAATACCGCTGTGGGTTCATCCAAGATTAAAAGGCGTAAATTACTTTTATCAATTTCCCGTGCAATTTCGACAAACTGCATATAACCCACGGGCAAGCCTTCGATTTTTACAAACTCATCGATATCCATATGTAGCTTTTTAAGAGCTTCCTTGGTATCACTAACCATTTTTTTTCTATCTAGAAAATCAAGCTTTGTGCCAAAAATCTTACTAAAGGGTGTTTTGATTGTATTTTCTCTATTTAACTTAACATTCTCAGTAATCGTAAAACCGGGAATTAACATAAATTCCTGGTGCACCATTCCAATTCCCGCTGCCATGGCATCCATGGGCGAGCTAGGAACAAAGGCTTTGCCGTCAATGAGCATTTGCCCCTCATGGCCACCGGTATTGTGAATGACAGGCATACCAAAAAGGATATTCATAAGAGTCGATTTACCGGCACCATTTTCGCCAATCAACCCGTGAATTTCCCCTTCTTCTATACTTAGATTCACTTTTTTTAATACCTGATTTCCCGAATATGACTTTGAAATATTCTTCATTTCAAGTAGGGCCATCAAATTCCTCCTGTTTTGTAGTAAAAAAGAGGGGTCGTTTTCACGACCCCCTGTTGTTCCAAGAGTCTAGAACCTCTGGCTACCAAGAACGAAGAATAAGAAGTTAGGATATCCTTCTAAAGAGTCAAAGACAATTTTATCTTGCTCAACTCCAACGACTTCCTTCAGAATACGCATAGCGGCTTCTGGATCTTGTCGCTCGATCTTGCCTTCAGCAAACTCCATTGCATACTCAACACCGGCTTGGATCATAGAAACGTTAGCTGGCATTACCCAAGTAGCAAAACGTCCGGAAACGCCTTTTTCTGCAATAATTCTGGTGATTTCAGCATTTAGGTAATCGATGTCTCCTGCTTTGTCTTCAGGAATTTCAATATCTAATGCGGCTGGATAGGCGTGATATGGTGATGGGCAGCACTGCTCAGGATAGATTGCTTTTGTTTCAACAACACCCTTAATCAGTGGCTCTTGCATACCGCAGTTTGTACTAAAGAAAGCTGTGTCAACGCCGTATTTTTCAACTTGGCGAGGAACATCTTCAATAATAAACTGTTGTGCACCGGAAACACCAGCATCGCCGGTTGGATCTGGAGCATCAACTTCTACAAACTCAATACCGATTTCTTCCGCTCTTTTTTTCATCTCATCACGGCGAGCAGCAAGAAGTTGCATAGCCATATGACGGGGGAAAGAATAATGAACAAAAGTTTCTGCACCCATATCTTTTGCGGTATCCATAATGTCGATACCACGTTGCATTTGGTCTAGCTCAAATGTAATATCAGCTCTTGGAGCTACCACTTCTGGATCTTCGTGGGGAGCACCAAGAATGAAAAGTATATCATCACGAGTTTCCCTAACAGCATCAATGGCAGCTGTGGTTCCAGGAATGGCTTGTGTAATGATAATGGCTACCATATCGGGATCTGCAGCCAAACTTTTTACTTGAGAAATCGTTGTTTCTACTTCTTGTGAAAAGTTATCGGGATAAGTAACGTGTTGAATCATGTCTCCATATTTTTTGACAAGATTTTCGCCTGCACGGAATTCTTCTTCACCCTGTGAAACCGTTCCGGTCATAACACCAATTTTATAATTCTCGTTGGGTGTTTCTTCTACTGCAGGCTCTTCTGCAGGCTCTTCTGCTGGAGCTTCTGCTACAGGTTCTTCAACTACTGGGGCTTCTGCTGCTGGGGCTTTCTCGCCACAACCAACTACACTCAGAACCAGTAAGAGAACCAGTAACAGAGATACTAATTTTTTACTCATTTACTTCCTCCTTTTTTTTATCTATGGTTACTACCTATAGATTCAATAAAATAATAGTTCCTAAAAAAACTTAAGAGTTATTGTGTTAATTGTAATGTTAAACTTTTTGAATGTCAAGCTAAACCACATCCTGTCAAGTTGCAAACCTTATTGTCTCAAATTATTACCTAATCCTCTGAAGAATAGTTAAAAATTTACGTGATTTCCCCTATTTATCTGTTTTATCCAATTTACATAAGAAGTAATAAGATAAAATGAAAAAGTCGTGAGATAATGTCTAACCCCTTTCAAGATTCATTGAAACCAGTAAATTCGTTCCCCCTTGCCCTGTATTTCTTAATAATTCGATTCTCAATGAAAGAAGGTGCAAATACATGGACGAAATGAAAACAAGAGCTCCTTACAAAAAAAGAGGCTTCATTTTTCAGCCTCCTTCATTACTATGTATTTATTTTTTTGTAAGTAGGAAAGATCCCCTAAGGGATATTTTTATATAGGTAGTATCTCCTTCTAGCAAGAGAGTTCCCTGGACCTGCTCCAATATCTGGCCCTTGACGGTTAGAAAAAGTGTATCCCTAAGCCTTGGAAGGTAAAAACTGCTTTTCGCCTTAAACTTACTGTCATTTAGATCGATTTTGCCTTCCTCTGAGGAGGAGATAGTGGTTATCCCATATTTTGCAAAGGTCTCACCAAGATCCAGAGTCCACCTTCCATCGCTTTTAAGATTAAGATTTACATCAAAACCTCCGGACAAATCAGCTTCTAATTTCTTTTTTACCAGGGCAAGGGGCCGTTTTGTTAGGGGCAGTTTGCCCATAAGTTCAATAGAATCAATAAAACCTCGGCCAAAATATTGTCCTGATACCCTTTGCATCGATGTTTGCCTAACACCAGAAAGAATTTCTTTTCCCCCTTGTTCAGCTATAAATTTTTCTTCCCCCTTCATCAGTTTTTTTCTTTCTTTTCCAATTTGAAGGAGCCAAGAAAGGACAATTTTATGCTGGAGGTATCGCCATCAATAAGCAATGTGCCTTGAACAGAATCTAAAACATGGCCCTTTATGGTCACATAGATATTGTCTGCCAACTCTTCTACATAAAATCCTCGTTTTGTTTCAAAGGCGCCATCTTCCATATTGATCTTATCTTCTTCGGTAGAAACAATAGTTGTGATTTGATACTTCTCAAAAGTATCTCCCAGATCCAAGGTCCAGGCGCCGTTTTTTGTAATAATAAGGCTGACATCTAAACCTTTGGCCAATTCTGCTTCAATTTGTTTTTTCGCCAGAGCTATGGGTACCTTTGTCAGAAGAGTTTTACCTACCAGTTCCGAGGAGTCAATGGTAACATGGCCCCTATAGGTTCCGGCAATTTTTTCTGCTTTCTCTTCTTTTTCCTTTTCAGCGGTAAGGGTTTCTTCCTGGGCCTTTCCCCCTTCTAGTTTTTCTTCACCGATCTCTTCTGGCATCTTAGGGTCTTTGGCATTAGGCCAGATAATAAGAAGCAGCGCAACAAGAATAAGTCCGATAATGGCCACATATTTCTTATTGATTTTATCCATTTTCATCACCTTTCAAAGGAGATTGTCCTTTTGTACATTTTTGTTTTATCCCTCAAGAGCTTAGAGTACCTATCATTCTAACCAGTAAAGTCGAAAAATATAAAACGACAAATTTCCTCCCCACCACTCAAGGGCTAGAGGATGATTAAAGAATTTCCTTGATCATACAGTTCAATGCTCACTGAATGTAAATTGTTTTCCTAAAAAAAGTCCGATGAAAATACCAAAAAACAAAAGCAGTGCAATAGAAGAACCCATCTTCTAAAATTAGAAACGATTTCTCAGAAGCGCAAAGTGATAGCTAAGTGAAAGAACTTCCACTATCCATTGATTTATTAGATAAGCCCATGGGGCTAAAGACAAATAATCAATGAATTTCCTATCTAATAAAAGAAAGAGCCTAGGGTCCTTTGCATCCTCTCTACTTAGAAATATGCTATTTTGTTTATTTACGCCCCAAACTTTCTACGCTTTATCTATACCCCCCAAATTGATAAAATCAGCTTTATGTGTTGTGATAATTGGTCTACAATTCCTTCAAATAATCCTTTAGGGACAAGTTCTTTAGCATTCCTCGGTATAAAGGGACACTTATAAGTCCTAAAATAAACTCCGAAACCATAATTTGACCGGTAATAAGAATAAAACTCAGCTTAACTTGAGAAAGCAGCGTAATTTCCCCACCAATTATAAAGGCAAACAATCCGGGAAAAAGAGCCGCCACCCAATCTTTTTTAACATAACCCATAGCCTTAAGACTAATAAAGGTGTGAAGAGTCCCCACAACCACATCCACCATTCCAAAGGGACTAAAAAGATTGCTTATGGCGCATCCAAGGCTTAGGGGCAGTACAAATCCCGGATGATAAAAAGCAAGAAGATTAAGAAGCTCAGCCACTCGAAACTGAAAGGGACCAAAACTAAGTTCGGCAAAGCCAAGGCTGAGCAAGACATAAAGAGCCGTAACCAAACTATAAAGGGTAAGCCTTTTTGTTTTCATGAATCCCCTTTCTAAAAACCTACCCATAATAAAACCACTTGATTTTTTCCTGTGGCTACCACAAAGTATATTTTATCTAAGGTAAATTTTTTTCTTTCTTTTTCTTGTCACTTCTTTTTGGAGGGTTCCCAGTACCCTTCTCTTATCAAGAAGCCAATGGGGAGCTAGCAGTTCTTCCCTAGGTGGATCTCCTGTAATTCGGTGAAAGACTATATCCTCACCGAAAAACAGTATTACCTCAGAAGCCCTCTCTATGTAATCCTCAAAACTTAGAGGCTTATAGTTGCCCTCTTCATAGAGCCCAGCAAGTCCCGTAAACCTTTGAACATAGAGGCAGTGAATCTTAACGCCCCAGCTTTTTTCTTCAAGGATAACCCTTGCGCACTGTAACTCATCCTCTAAAGTTGCCCCTGGAAGGCCAATAATCATATGGCTAACTACATTTATATTTCGTTTTCTTAGCTCATCCATAGCTTTTGTGTACTGGGATACATCATAATTCAGATTCATCTTTTCCATAATTAGTGGATTGGACGTTTGAAGACCTAATTCGAGCCATAGATAGGTTTTTTTACTGATTTTCTCAAGAAGGTCCAATACTTCTGTGGGAAGGCAGTCGACCCGGGTCGCGATGGCTAGGGCTAAAACCTCCTCATCCTCTAAGACTTCTTCGTAGAGTTTTTCTAAATACTCCACCGGTGCAAAGGTTCCCGAAAAATTTTGAAAATAAGCGATATATTTACTTCCTTTATGGGCCAGCCTTTTTTTTTGATAGGCCATCTGTTCTTTTATTGAAGCCCCCAGGGTGAATTCTCCCGAACCCCGAGGCGAACAAAAAAGACAACCACCGCTATCTAGATGGGGGCAGCTAAAGCCACCATCTAAAGGAAGTTTTACAAGGCGCATCCCAAAATGCGCCTTTAACTCCTGGGCTAGACCTCTCATTGATTGAGAAGGCCTAGTCGCTCAAAAATATGAAAAATAAGACTTATAACCACGGCAACCACCGAGGACAGTACCATGCCCGAGAGCTGGATGCTGCCAAAGTTTATGGCAAGACCACTGAGCCCTGTGGTAAAAACCACCGATGTAAGAATCAGATTCCTACTCTTTGAATAATCAACCTTGGAATCGACAAGGAGTCGAATTCCTGAAGCACCAATCATACCGTAGAGTAGAAAAGTAACTCCTCCGATGACGTTACCGGGAATGGTTCCTATAAGAGCAGCTAAGGGACCTAAAAAAGCCATAGTGATACTGATAATGGCGGCTCCTGCAATAACCTGAACAGAATAAATGCCCGTTACCGCCATAACCCCAATGTTCTCACCATAGGTAGTGGTGGGAACCCCTCCAACAAGGCCACTAAGGGCAGTAGAGAAGTCATCGGCAAAAATACTGCGATGAAGGCCTGGATCTTTAAGTAAATCCCTTCCAACGATATTGCTGGTAACAACCTGGTGGGAGATATGTTCGCTGGTGATAACAAGAAGCACGGGAAGCATGGTAAGAATGGCTCCAATGTCAAATTTCGGAAGCTGGAAATGGGGAATGGTAAAAAGGCTGGCCTCCATCACCGGAGTAAAATCCACCATACCAAAGGCCCAGGCACTGAGATATCCAGCAACAATAGCAATAAGTATAGGAATGGTAGAAAAGAATCCCCGAAAGAGCACCGTGCCAAAAATGGCCACGCCAAGGGTAATTAGAAATACCACCACATCGGGAAGACCTGCGCCCTCTACCATAATATTTGCACCGATGGCTCCGCCCTGAACCGTCAGGGAGGTGAGTTCAAAGCCTATTAGAGCGACAACTGCTCCCATGGCTGCCGGGGGTAGCACTACATCAATCCACTTAGTACCGTAGCGGTATATAATATAGGCCAGACCACATCCCAAAAGACCCGTAACTACAAAAGCCCCTTGGGCATAGTTGTATCCAAGGGTTGAGATGATAACACTGGCTGGGCCTAAAAAGGCAAAACTACTACCAAGATAGGCGGGAGACTTTCCTTTGGTAATAAAAATAAAAAGCAGTGTCCCTATTCCATTCATTAATAGCACAATACCGGGATCAATTTGAAAGATAATGGGAACCAGCACCGATGCACCAAACATAGCAAAGGTATGTTGCAGACTTAGAGGAAGAAGTAGCGCCAAGGGCACCTTATCTTCTATCCTGTAGATTTTTTTCTTATCCATAGACCCTCCTTTTCTCTCTAAGTATACAGTAGAGAAAAACCATCCTCAAGGGGAAAAGTAAAAAACCTGTCATAAATATTAGGGAAATCTCCCATAGCTCTTCTTGAAGGCGTCAAGGAAATAATTTACCTTTTCTACATAGCGCCTTGTTTCTTCAAAGGGTATATAGGTAAGCTTCCCAGCCTTTGAATATTCATCATCTTCAAGCCAACTGGCCACTTGAGTGGGTCCAGCGTTGTAGGCAGCAAAGACCGTATCCCAGTTTTTAAACTCTTTGTAGAGCTTTTTCAAATAATAGGTGCCATAATCAAGGCTAACCCGAGGATCATTGAGTTGCTCAAGCTCTAAAGATAGGCCCCTTTCCTCGGCCAGGTAAAGACCCGTCTCTGGCATAATTTGCATAAGCCCTAGGGCACCTACATGACTCTGGGCATCGGAAAGCCAGCTGCTCTCTGTTCTGGCAACAGCTGCTACTATAAAAGGGTCAATACCATGAAGTTCTGAAACTTCTTTGATTTCTTTGGTATAATAAAGGGGTTCAGTAATTTCTCTGGGCCTTAGCTCACAAATTACAAACACTAGCAAGAGGAAAATTAGAACCACCGACGTTACTTTTTTCATCTTTTCTCCTAGGATGTATACTATATCAGAAGAGATGACTTTTTTAAAGTCTTGATAGTTTGATGATAAAAAGGATATCAATAGAGTAACAATGAAAGGAGTCTCTATGCAACGTTTTGAAGAATTTTTTAAAGAGATCGAAGAGAGATCCTCGGCGATAAGAAAGAACAAAAGCTGGCTTAGCTTTGCTTTAACCTTTCTCTTCCTAGGAGTCTATTTTTATCTCACCCTACCATCTCTTTCCTACCAGTCTCCAAGTTTTTATAGTTTTTTACTCCTAGGACTTTTAATCTTTACAGGCCTACGTCTTATTTTCGGGCCTAGAATGAACATTGCTTCCTTTAAAAGAAGTTTTGTACTACTGGTTTTTCTACTTATTGTTCCCTTTATCTTCAGTCTTATATCTTCTCCTATTTTTAGGGCCCAAAGCTATGCCAAGCTCTTGGTTCCGGAAAAAGGTGTTTTTGAAGACGAGATTGAGAAAATTGCCCTTAGCCAGGTGCCCATTGTCGATAGGGAAACCGCGGGAATCATCGGAGCAAAGCAACTGGGCTCCCTCACCGATCTTGTGAGCCAGTTTGAAATTGATCCCCAGTATAGCCAAATTGATCTAGCGGGAAAACCCATCCGAGTTTCCCCTCTAAGATACTTCGACATTATAAAGTACATCACCAACCGTAAGGGCGGCATAGGCTATTATGTGAGTGTTGATATGACAACCCAGGGTGGCCAAATTGTAAAGCTGGATAAACCGATTTTCTATTCCTCCGGTGACTATTTAATGAGAAATATCCATAGAAAAATTCGTTTCCAGTACCCCTTCTCCCTTCTAGGAGAGACAAATTTTGAAATTGATGATAAGGGCGATGCCTACTATGTAACACCCCTTCTACGAAAAACCATTGGTTTTTTCGGGGGCCTTGATGCCACCGGCGCCATTATAACCGATGCCAATACAGGAAAAAGCACACTCTATGAACTAAAAGATGTACCATCCTGGGTCGATAGAGTTTTTCCTGCAGAACTGATTGTACGACAGCTCGATGACTATGGTCTTTATAAAGGCGGTTATTTCAACTCCATTTTCGGACAAAAAAATGTAACTTCCACCACCGAAGGCTATAACTATATCTCCATAGATCAAGATATCTATCTCACCACCGGTGTAACCTCGGTGCGCAGTGATGATTCCAATCTAGGGTTTTATTATACCAATATGCGCACCAAGGAATCTAAGTTTTATCCCCTGGCCTCGGCTACAGAAACCGCAGCCATGGGCAGTGCCCGGGGTAAGGTCCAGGAGAAGGAATATAGACCCACTTTCCCTGTTATCCTAAACGTCTCTGATCGTCCTGTGTATTTTATGAGTCTTAAAGACGATGCAAAGACCGCAAAGATGTATGCTCTTGTCGACGCCCAGCAATTTACCAATGTCTATGTGGCTGACACCGTCGATGAACTCTTCCGGGCCTATAACAAGTACCATCTTGCCGCCGGAGTTCAGCAGGATATGGAAACTGTGACTATCAAAGAAGTGAGAGAAATTATCCTTGAAGGAAGCAGCGTTTTTTACTTCACCGTAAAAGAAAACGACAAAATCTACGAGATTACCGCTGCCATACTGGGTCCTGAAGTTCTAACTTTAAAGGAAGGCAGTCGCCTTAAGATACTGGCTTCTCTGCGTGATAACATTTATACTGTTGAGAGTTTGGAGCAGTAAATGAATGGAACGAAAAAATGGCCCGTGGTTCTTCTGGCCATCCTTATCATTTTTCTATCAAACCGCTTACTTGTAGATAGAGATTTTCTCCTGCAAGGACAGGCCTTTGAACATGGCAGTGCCAAGGTTCTAAAGATTCTAGGAGAAAAGGAAGACACCAATCTTGCCATCACAACCCAGGGGGGCATGACCTCCCTGGAAGTTGTTTTTAGTGCAGAATATAAGGGAAATCTCGTAACAGCCAGTCAAAATATTTCTAATCTTATCCCCGATGAAAAAAAAGTAAGCCCCGGGGATCGGGTTATTCTTATTGAGCTTCTTAGCCCCGATGGAAACAGTAGCCTAGTAATGAGCCAGTACAATCGGCTTCCTTCGCTTATAGCCATAGGCCTGGGCTTCGCCCTTCTTCTTATCGTTTTTGGTCTTAAAAAAGGTTTGGACTCTCTGGTGGCATTGGTTCTTAGTGTGTCGATGATTTTCTTCGTTTTTATTCCAATGATCCTTCAGGGAAAAAACATATATTTATGGACTCTACTGACAGCCCTCTACAGCATTCTTCTTACCATTTATATGATTACAGGTTGGAGTAAGAAAAGTCTGGTAACCATTCTAGCTTGTGCTCTGGGCACCTTGGTGGCTGCGGGGCTTTCCTATGGTTTTAGTCGGTATCTCCACTTGACGGGAGGCTACGACGAGGCGACTTTGGCCCTTCATAGACTAAAGGATCTTTTTCAAGTGGACCTCCGGGCCCTTATTTTTGCCGGAATCACCATTGGAGCTTTAGGAGCCGTAATGGATGTGGCCATGGACATTTCCTCTTCTCTTTATGAGATCAGGCTCCACGCCGATATCGGCTTTAAAGAGCTCTTTACCAGCGGCCTTACCATTGGCAGAGACATTATGGGAACCATGACCAATACCCTAATCCTAGCCTATATTGGGGGATCCCTAAGCTCCGTACTGATGCGTGTTATCAGCTCATCGAGTCTTCTTCTGCTATTTAATATGGAAATTATTGTCGTCGACTTACTCCAAGCTCTTCTTGGAAGTCTGGCCCTTCTTCTCACTGCGCCACTGACAGCCCTTTTCGCCGCTCTTTTCTACAGTAAAATACCCCCCTTAAAGGATAATGAGCCCAGGTGAAACACGAATCAATGGATATTTTTACTACTCTTACTACTTTTATCAGTGAATTTAGCCTAACTAGGAAGTCTTTAAAAATTTCTCCTTAGAAAAAGAAGTGGAACTCCACCCTAAATCGATTTGTATAGGGAGATAAATAAAATGCCTAACCATAGTAGTAATCATAAAAACAATTCAAAGGACAACAAACAAGACAATAAAAAATCTTATATGGGAGTTGGAATTGGCATTGGAATAGCATTGGGGACTGGAATTGGTGTTGCAATAAACAATATACCAGTTGGTGTTGGTAGCGGAGTGGCTTTGGGAGTATCTTTAGGAGCTATGATGAATTCAAGAAAACCCAAAGAAAAATAAGATTTTGATTTACTCATCGACATATTAGAAAAATCCAATGGATACACATGGCCATCCGAAAACAAAATTTGATAGATTAGTATCTTTATAGTTTAATGAATATATGAAAGACTGAAAAGCATAGAGGGGGTTAACGAATTCGTTAACCCCCTCTATGCTTTTCAGAAAACTTTTGCCTCAGCAAAATATTGAACAAAGTTCCACTTTAGATTGAATCAAGATGACAAATCTATTTTTTCCAATTCCAGAAGTTCTATTTTAAGATCCAAACCGCCCCCAAAGCCTCCCAGGCCCTGCGCCGCAACGACCCGATGTCAGGGCAAGAAAATCATCAGATCATTGGCACCCATGGTGCTACCGACGGCCCTGGCCGCCCCTGGGCTTCCAACTCTTTTTGCCAGTTCACCATAGGTAATCACTTGGCCATAGGGAATTTTTTCTATTTCTTTGTAAACCCTTTTTCTGAAATTCGTTGTCTTATAGGCCAGGGGAAGGGTAAATACCTTCCGCTCACCCCTAAAATATTCTTCCAACTGTTTTTTTGCTTTTTCAATAAGGGGCGTGTTAGGGCTACTTTCTTTTATCTGAAGAACCCCACAGTAAACCAGGGCTCCCTCTTCCTCTTCTAGATAAAAGCGTCTTCCTAAGGCTTCAACATAGTTTGACATAGATTTTCTCCTTGTCTTTTTATTATACGCCTTTTTTCACAGAAAACTAAAGAGGCGAAAAAACCGCCTCTTTAATGAACTTATACTAAAAACTTCTTCCTCCACCGCCCCGGGTTCCACCAGAACTTGATGAGTGGGTGGTACTTGAACTTCCACCACCACCACCGCCACTACTGGTGGCTTTAGGAATTTTCCTCTGGGTGACCCGGGTATTAAGAAGGGTACCGACCTGAAGAGGAATACCGCCTATTAGGTTATTTTGATAAGCAAAGGCAAGAGGAGAGGTTTTTCTAGCATAGCTTTTTTTAACTCTACCAAAGTTTAATAAACCACCTAGTCCACCGGCCCCTAAGCCAACAAGCCCATCTATAGGAGAAATATTATTGTCTTCACGCTCTGTTCTTCCTGAATAATTTGGGTCTATTCCCAGGGATAGATATCTATCGGTTGCCTTAAGAAAATTACCAGCGGCGAGATAGTAATCCGAATCTTCCATGCCTATAAAAATTTCATCGAGAATCGCCTCGATGCGCTGATCATGAAGTACATCGATGGCTCTGCCCGAAGTGTTAACCTCTACATTTCTATTGTCCATATCAATAAGAAAAGCCACCTGATCGGTGTCAATGCCAAATTTTTCTTCGGCCAAGTCTTCAATAAAGGCTTCGGAGCTTTTATCGGGATTACTAGCTGTGGTGACTAGAATAATCGCCATATCTTCACGATTTGAAAGTTCTGTGGCTTTTTTTCTTAGATCTTCCTTTTGTTCTTCGCTCCAAAGGCCAGCGCCATCTTCAATATACACCTTGCCGGGAGAAAGAATATCATCTTTAGGTACAATTAAATTTCCCTTGGGTTCATCGATAACATCGGACTCTGAAGTCTCAGCTACCACGCCTGGCGAAGCCAGATTGCCTTGACCTGCTTGTAAAATATCGTAAATTCCACGATAAAATTCTATGATGGTTAGCGAGATTCTGCCTTGATTGTCTGTTCTCAAAGCCTCATTTAAAGTATTTTGTAAAACTTCTGAGTTCAATTCCTCTACGCCTGTACTGGCTACGTAGAAGTAGCCCGCTGTGTGGTCGTAGGCAAAATAGAGATTGCGCTCATTAGAAAATGGATATTTCTCGGCAAGAAGAGTTTCGAATTCCTCTTGCTGCATTTCTTCACCGGGAACTAGGAGAAAGGTCTGGATCTCCATGGAAAAAACCTGCTCCATTGCGTCGACAAAGACGCTGATGGCCTCGGCATCTTCCCTACCAAGAAAGTCACCCTCATCAATAATCAAGGGCTCAGCGGCCCAGCTGGGAAGGGCAATCAAAAGTAAAAGGATTAATAAAACTAGACTTCTCTTTACCATATAAATTTACCCCCTAGCAGCAGTAGCGCAAGGATAATCAAAAAGATGATTCCACTACGCAATGCTAGTTTTTTCTGATCTACCGGGAGTTCCCCATAGGCCATTCCATTTACACCATTAAGCATATAGACATAGTTTTTCCCGAGGTAATTATAGGTAAGTACCCAGGTTGGTAAAAGCACATAAGAAACTTTTTCGAGTTCTGTGTTTATTTCATCCACATCTTTTTTTACATTGTCGTAGCCGGAAAACTGACCTTTAACAAAATTCTGGGCATAGTTTTTGGCTTGATCGATTATAGATTTTTCCGCCTTTTCTTTTTCGATATCATAACGCTCGGAAAAAAAACCCGAAAGATAAAGCATATTGAAATCCCTAAGCTCTGCATTGCTAAAATCATCGACGCTTTTTACAAGATCCCTATCGATCTGGGTAAAGGCCAGTTCAGGAATCTTCTCAATGGTAAAATCACCATGGGCTGTAATAGGATAATCTCTATACTCGGTATACTCTGTGTCTCCTCGAGTATAGACCGAAGTTTTTGTGCCTATGCCTTGAACATTAACATGGGTTTTTGCATCCCCCATCCAATAGGGTAAATACATTCCGGTGATTTTTTCAAGCTGGGACGCTTCGGTAAAACTTCTGGGAACATAGGGTTTTGATTTTGCCCAGTTCAAAAAAGTCTCTTGGGCTTTTTTCTTATCAATAGCAAAGGGTACAATATAATCCGGTTTAAAATCACCCTGCAGCTGTTTTGTCAAAATAACAGGACTATGGCAATAATAACAAAAGGTAGCCGAGGTGGTGGCATTGCTCACCACCTCCGCTCCACAGTTGTCACAACTATAGCTGAGTATTTCTTCCTGGTTATCTTCCTCTGGGCTGGTTTTTATATCTTTTTCTTCTTTTTCGTTATTTTTTGCATAATCCTCTAATTCTTCTAGGGTAAAAACATTGCCACAATAATCACAGGCTCCCTTGTCTAAATTAGGATCATAATTGATGGAAGCTCCACAGGAAGGACATTTATAGTTTAGTAGAGACATTTCTACCTCCTAATTGGCAGATCCACACTCGGGACAAAATTTCGGCTTTTCTCCTTCGAATTTGTGGCCGCAATTGGTACAAAAACTTCCTTGGGGCTTATCAGGTTTTGCCGTACCGCATTCTTTGCAGAATTTCCCGGTATTTTCTGTACTACACTGGGGACAAGCCCAGCTATCTTCGGTAGCGGTTGCCCTTTGAGCTTCACTGGCCTTTCCTTCAGCGGCGGCCCTCATGCGCTCAATTTCTTCTTGCTGTGCCTTCATCTGGGATTGCATTGCTTCACGCTCAGCCTGGGCTGTGTTGGCTCCCGATGCTGCACCCATAAAACCTCCACCGGCCTGCATACCCATGCCCACTCCCATAAAGGCTCCCATGGATCCTGATTCATTGCTTCCGGCGGCTTCGATACCCCGAGCAACGGTTCCTTGTACATAGCCTTCGCGGATAGTGGCATCGCCAAGCATGGCGCCGCGGTTACGCATATTGATAAGCTCTTTAGAGTCATCGTCATAGGAAATACTGGCAATACCCACGGACTGGATATCCATACCCCTTAAGCTGTTCCATTTTTCATCCAGGACTTCCGACATGTATTTGCCCAGTTCCTGGCTTTTGGATGTGACAAAGGAAATACGAATCCCATCGGCAGACATCTGGTTAATTGATGTTTGGAGAGCTTCGAGAAACTCCGACATATACATCTGAGCAATATCGTCCATGGTTATGGTTCCGCCACCCTTGGGTAGAACTTCTCTAAAAAAGAGAATGGGATCTGTAATTTTTGTCGTATAGGTCCCGTGGGCCCTTAGGAACAGTTCTGAATTATAAAACTCATCGAAATAGTTGATAGGATTTTTTGTTCCAAATTTTATGCCTTTCATTTCTTGGAGGTTAACATAGTAAACTTGCTGCTTTTGAGGCGTGTCGCCACCATAGCGAAAACGATTAAAGGTTTCTTTAATGCTGCCTCCCAGATCTCCTGACATCATTGAGGGCATGGAAGAATTCTTTACCTCAAACATACCGGGTTCTGCTGTAAAGTCAACAATGGCTCCGCCGTCAACAAGGAGGGCGCACTGGTTTTCCGGAACATGGATTATGGATCCGTTGGAAATGGCATCGACTGTGTGTTTAGTATTGCTACCTCTTCTTCCTCGTTTTAGCATTACTCCTTGGGTAAATACAACACCCTCCGAGGTGTCATCGGGTTCAATTGTTTCCAACCATTGGTCGGCTAGGCCGGTGCCTACTGTTGTACTTAACGCTTTAATAAGACCCATAGCTTCCTCCTTGAAAAATATTTGTTTCTAAATTGATGGTAATATTATAACATAAAAAACTAACAAACGGTCAGAATATGTGTCCTTCTGTGCTCATTTGTGCCACTTTTAGTTCTTTGGTTATTTCTCAAAGTAAACTGGACACCTTGGATATCTAGTATCCATTTTACTGTAAGAAATAATACCGTCCAGTTTACCATAGGAAAACCTGTATAATAAAAACGTGTTCCTTCGGTTCTTTTGGAGGAGTAGTATGAAAAATAAACACTTAACCTATTTGAACCGAATTGATCTGGAGCGAAAACTAA
>JAAYGQ010000074.1 GCA_012727635.1 Tissierellia bacterium
GGCTCAATGTAAAATGTACTTGGGTCATTTGATTTCCTCCTTGGTATGTTTTCGGTAAAAACATTGTACCTTAGAAGGCTGTCATTTGGCCCTTTCACTTTTACACAATTATACGGACTCTATCCTTACTTATTATGTTGGTACTGCCAATGAGCTTATATCTCAATTAGGAATCGGCCATAAAGGTTCATTGAGGGGAGTTATTTCTTTGGTCCTAAATAGTATGAACATTCGGAGTATATTAAGTGTGTTAGCTGGTATATGGCTGACTAGGTCTTTATCAAGGAGTCAACAAAACGAAGGAATACACATATAGCCATACAAGAAGGAACACCTAGTAGAAGAAAAGATGAAAAAAAGCAGTTAGGATCTAAGGAAGAAAAGGATTTTCAATAAAAATTTATAAGGAAATGGCCTGACTGCTTTGTTCACAAAAATATAAATTTGATTAAATGACTAAAAATGTATTATGATAACTAAGTGATGAATGACTATATTCATTTTGTAACCCATACTAACTTGGAAAAACACCAAGATAATGCAAGATTTGCATTATTTTTTTTGGAGGAGTGTAAATGATGAAAAAATCGATGGTAATACTTATTTTAAGTCTGGCTATGGTAGTAGCTCTTGCCGGCTGTGGAGGGTCCCAAACAAAAGGTGAAGTAACCACTATTACTGTGACAGACAATGGCTGGGATAGCCAAATGCTTCATAATGAAATCGCAAAATTTATAGTAAATGAAGGCTATGATGGCTACGAATTAGTGACATCTACTGGATCTTCAACAATGAACTGGCAGGCTATGATTGCTGGGGATGTAGATCTAGATATTGAGAGTTGGACAGATAATGTAGCAACCTATCCAGAAGACCTAGAAAAAGGTGACGTAGTTGAGATAGGTGTTTTGGTACAAGATAGTGCGCAAGGACTTTATGTGCCAAGATATGTGATTGAAGGTGACCCAGAGCGAGGAATTGAAGCAGTAGCTCCGGATTTAGTAACAGTAAAAGATTTAAAGAAATATTCAGAGTTTTTCTCCGATGATGAAGATAAAAATAAGGGAAGAATCTATGGTTCCATTCCTGGTTGGATGGCTGATGAAGTGATACACAAAAAATATGAACTGTAAGGCTTAGATGAGTTTTATAATTATGCGCGTTTAGGTAGTGAAGCCTCATTATGGGCCTCTTTAGGTTCAGCTTATAACTTAGGCGAACCCTGGGTGGGCTTTTGTTATGAACCAACATGGGTTAGTGGCAAGTTGGACATTGTACTTTTAGAAGATGACCCCTATGAAAAAGATTTATTTGAAGAAGGAAAAACGGAATTTCCAAAACAAGAATTAAAAATTGTGTCCAGTAGTATGTTTAAAGAAAGAGCTCCTGAATTGGTTGGTTTTTTTGAATCCTATCAAACTGGAAGCAAAGCCATTGCTCGAGCATTAGCACATTTAGATGAAACTGGTGATAGCCACGAAGAAACAGCCCTATGGTTCCTTAAAGAATACGATGACTTACTTGATGATTGGTTGCCGGAAGAACAAGCAACAAAAGTAAGAGACGCTTTACAGTAATTACTTAAGGAGAAAATAGGTGTATGAACAATTTATTTCGAGAATTCCCTCAAGCCTTACAATTTGATGTTGGTGATTCGATAGATATATGGATAAAAGCAGTAAGCCGAAATCACAAAGAAGTATTCACAGCAATTAAAACTGTTGTGATTGCTTCGATTTCAGGTATCCAATCGATCTTAACTGCCATTCCATGGTGGCTTTTTATTGCTGTAGTTATGCTCTTAGCTTGGCGAGTAACGGAAAAAAAACGGGTAGCTCTTTTATTTGGAACCATGCTCTTTTTCGTCGGAAGTAGTGGACTTTGGAGTCATATGCTTCAAACTCTTAGCATTGTTATTGCAGCGGTGATTCTTTCTGTGGTATTAGGATTTCCAATTGGAGTTCTCATTGTCATGAGTAAGAGGGCAGAGAGTGTAATCCGGCCAATTCTGGACCTGATGCAGACCATGCCAACCTTTGTTTACCTAGTTCCAGCTGTTATACTTTTTAGTATTGGTATGACGCCTGCCCTTATGGCTACGACTATTTACGCCATTGTGCCCATGATAAGAATGACAAGCCATGGAATTAATCATGTGGACTCTGAAGTGGTAGAGGCGGCTAAAGCCTTTGGTTCAACCCGGTTACAAGCTTTAGTTAAAGTGCAAATACCGCAGGCTAAAGCAACCATTATGACGGGCGTCAATCAAACCATTATGATGGCCATGTCCATGGTGGTAACCTGTGCATTAATTGGAGCCAATGGATTAGGTATGGAGATACTCCTGGCTACCAATCGTACGGAAATGGGAAAAGCATTGATGCCTGGTATAGCCATTGTTATTGTAGCCATTATACTGGACCGCCTTACTCAAGGTCTTGTAAAAGAGAGTGAGGCCAGTGGATCATGAATAAAGATGTCATTATGAAGGTAGAAAAAGTACCAGTTGTATGGCCTTAACAAGAGCGAAGCCATCAAACTGACAAAAGAAGGCAAGGATAAGGATGCTGTCCAAAAAAAGACTGGCGTTATTGTTGCTCTTTGGGACGTTTCCTTTGAGGTGGAAAGAGGCGAGATATTTGTCATAATCGGTCTTTCCGGCTCTGGAAAATCCACGCTCATTCGCTGCTTTAACAAATTGAATAAACTGACTTCCGCTAAGATATATTTCGAGGATAATAATTTAGAGAAGTTTACAAAAAACGAGTTATTAGAATATCGACGTAATAAGATTTCCATGGTTTTTCAAAATTTTGGACTCATGTCCCATAGGACTGTTTTAGATAATGTGGCCTATGGTTTGGAAATAAAGAAAATGACAAAAGAAGAAAGAATTTAAAAAGCAATGGAAATGATCGAGATGGTGGGCTTAGATGGCTGGGAAAACCAGTTTATTGATAGTCTTTCTGGAGGCATGAAGCAAAGAGTAGGATTGGCTAGAGCCCTAGCCAATGATCCAGAAGTACTCTTGATGGATGAACCCTTTTCTGCCTTGGATCCTCTAGTAAAAAGAGATATGCAGTTTGAACTGCTATCTATCCAAAAAAAATTACAGAAAACAGTTGTTTTTGTTACCCACGACATTGACGAAGCTTTTAAGCTGGGTACAAGGGTTGCAATTATGCGTGATGGTAAAATCGTTCAGCTAGACACACCGCAAAATATGTTTACCAACCCAGCCGATGATTATGTATCTCGATTTATAGAAAGTGCAGATAGAGCCAAGGTGTTTACTGTTAAGCATGCTATGATCACACCAAAATGCATCGTAAGACCAAATGATTTACCTGCCCAGGCCGTACGTGAGATGCGGTCCAACAATACCTCTTCAGCCTATGCAATTGATAAGGATATGGGTTTTTTGGGAGTTGTTACATTTGACGATGCTATGTGAGCCATGAATGAAAAAAGCCCACTAGAGCTTATCATAAAAAAAGATGTGTTCACCACATCACCAGATACATTTCTAGATGACATTATACAAATTGCGGCGGATTCAAAATATCCCATTGCCGAAGTCGATGAAAACAATAAATTAAAGGAAATTATCAGCCGCTCTGCGGTATTATCCTCTTTATAAATAAAACAAAAATAGTCCCTGGGGGTATCATCCTCAGGGACTTTTTTATCTACCTTACTTAAGATATCATTATAATGACTGGATTTCTAGATAGTACTTATCCTCAATAGGATAGACGTAAAGCAAGGGGTTTTATTAGCAAAGCAGGACTGAAGCAGCTTCAAGTTTTGATCCCTAGATAGCTAATCTGCTAGTTGATGTTGGTCAATGTGAGACTTCCTTCTAACTTGTTTTTTTAGGCTGCTAGCCAATTTGTGTTGAGACCTTTTACAAATCAATGAGTATATATATTCGTTTTTTTACATGGGATAGACTACTACCTAGACAAGTCTTTTCGCGGAGTATTTCTCAACGACAATCTTGTATACCAGTACATTTTCTAGCATCTTTTGGCTAAATTTGAATTCTCTTCCTGTTTGCTGCTTCATAATAAAATTAAGTGCCTTAATTTTTTCTAGGTCTTCGCTAATTGAAGAAACTCTACCTTGTCCAATGATACTGGCAAATTTGAAGCTGTATTCACATGGGTCTTGGTCTTCTATCAGTTGGTGTTCGCAGTCCATCTCGAAACCTATTTTAAGATCTTCAGTGAGCAAATCAACTTTTTTTCCAACTTTTGCTCCATGGAAATACAATTCTAGTTTATCCTCTTTGAAAGAATAACCGAAATTTAAAGGGAGGATATAAACACCACTTTCATCAACCATACCTATCCTAAATACTTTACATTTGTCCAGTATCTTTTTGATTTCTGAAACCTGAGTTACCTCTCTGTCTTTTCTTCTCATTTCACTTCCTCCTTTTAGAGTTTTTATTATCTAGGACAGACCTTATATCTATTATACATGAATGAAAAGTCTTACAAGCTGCAAAACTTTGATGGATCTCAGGAAGTTTTACTGGCTTATTTTTGGTTTATTTTCTTAGTTTTAGTAAAAGGAACTATGAGTGTATATTTTTATGCAATCCCTTGTTGGTACCCATAAATTGTAAGGCCATGAATTTGCATGTATAATACTATTAAACACTCAACTTCACATGCTAAGAAAAAAGGAAAGAAAAAATGAAAATAATAGATCTTACCCATAAAATTTCTACGGATATGCCAGTGTATCCTGGAATGAAGCCACCAATATTTGAAGTGGGAAATACCTACGAAAAGGACGGTTTTAAAGAAACTCTTATCTGCTTTTTTTCTCACACTGGCACCCATATGGATCCACCCGCACATTTGTTTGAAGCAGGGAAAACCTTGGACGATTTTCCTGTCTCGCAATTTACTGGTCAGGCACTTGTAATTGATGTGAGTGGTCTTAGCGAAGGCGATCTTATTAGCATGGACCATTTAAATAGATACGGCAATAAAATAAAGGATGCTGAGTTTATCTTGTTTTATTCAGGATGGGACGGAAAATGGGGAACTCCCGCCTACTTTGGTGACTACCCCTGTATTGATGATGAAGTCCTTGACTGGTTTATTCTCCAAGCGAAATCCGGAAAAAAGAAAGGAATTGGTTTTGATACCATTGGTCTTGACCCTATCTCCGATACAAAACTTGTAAGACATAACAAGCTATTTAGAGAGTGTGATGTAATAAATATAGAGAATCTATGCAATTTAGCAGAGTGTGGTGATGACCTATTTCTTTTTGCATGTCTTCCAATTAAGGTTAAAGACAGTGACGGGGCTCCTTGTAGGGCAATAGCCTATATAGAAGAATAGAGAGATGGATGCCTTTATAACAAAAGATATTTATGGTAAAAGTCTAGGAGCTTATAGAATTATGATAAAGTAAAATATAGCAAAAATTAAAGTAGCCAGTGAGTTATCAATTATCCAATAATCCCCCAAGAAGGAAAAGATATTTACCCACTAGGTTAGAAATTCCAGCACATGCATTTAAAAAGAAACATTTGGATGATAGATCTTTGGTATTGTACTAACTGTATTAGGTAGTGGAAGATCATCTTTTATAAGTGGGTACCAAAGGGTTGATTTCGATCTTGGCGAGAGAAACTCCTAGGAATCGAATTATTATTATAATCTATAAGAGAAGTATTGAATAAGAGCAGTTAGCAGGGTTTATTTTATGTCTAAGGAAGAGGAAGCAATGGCTGAGATAGAACACAAATTAGAAGTTCTTAATAAAATCGGAAAAAGATTGAACAAAGCAGGCATCACATGGGCAATAGGTGCTTCCCTGCTTCTATATTTTAAAGAAATAACTGATCGTTTTAATGACATTGACATCTTAGTTAAAGAAGAAGATCTTTTAGCACTAAAAGAAATTTTCATGTCTATGGGCACCTTAAAACCCCAAAGTCGAAGTAAGAAATATAAGACAAGATCCTTTCTGGAATTTACTGTAGAGGGAGTAGATGTAGATGTTATGTCAGGTTTTGTAATAGTGGATGATGGTATAGAGTATGATTGTTCATTGCAAGAAAATCAAATAGTTGAATATCTTATGATAAAGGGAGTCGAAATACCTTTGCAATCAGTTTCTTTGTGGAGAAAATACTACGAAAGAATGCACAGATATAGTAGTGTAGATATGATAGATAAGTTTAATATGAAGTCAAAGTAAAGAAAGAATCATTCTTCTCACATAATCTGGATAAAGAGAATTAAATTTTACTAGAATCCGACATTCTTGATTACAAAGAAAAATGAGGAGATATCACAGATTCATAAAAACAAGAGAAATATTCAAAGAAAAAATGAAAGCTAGTAAAAACCAGAGAAGTTGATAGAGAGGAATTGTCTTAGAGCTTAGGAGAAGATAGTAAGAAAAAACTTTTGATTACCTATGAGATCATAATAATAATTTTGGCCATGGTAGCTGTTACAATAACAATATTAGACCTGAGTTCAATAATAGTACTATCTCCAAATTCATTTTTCTACTGGATAGATCTTTTGATACTAGTTATTTTCATCATCGACTATTTTACGAGGTTTTTTTTAGCGGGTGAAAAGGGGAGCTTCTTTAAAAAAATACTATTGATTCGATCTCGACCATTCCCTTTAACTCGATGTTCAGGATTTTTAGAGCATTCAGGCTATTTAGAGTCTTGAAAATAACAAAAGTTTTTCGGATAACAAAAATGGCAAGATTGGTAAAAGGATTTGCATTATTAGGAAAGTTGAAAGGAAGATTAAATACTTTTATTCATACAAACGGATTTATTTATACTATTTATATTTCTATTACGACTGTGCTACTAGGTACAGTTGGAGTTTATTTTATCGAATTCAAAGCTAGAAACACCCGTTTTTCAGAATGTTTGTGGTGGAGTTTTGCAACAACAACAACCGTGGGGTATGGTGGGATAGATCCTGAGACTGTTGCTGGAAGAATAATAACTCGAATACTCATGTTAGTTGGAATTGGCTTTACTGGGATGTTAACAGGTACGATAGCAACATATTTTTTAAAGACGAAAAAATTTGCAGATGATGATATTTTAAAAGAAATGGTCATTGATATCTCTGATCTTGGAGCTGATAAAATCAAACAGATTTTGGAATATACTGAATTTATAAGGAATAAAAACTAAATTATTTTATACAAGTAAAACAAGTTAATTAAAAAGAGGTAGATGATAATAAGTGGACTCATTCAGGGTTTGTTGAAAAAGCTTATACTGAGGAAGTAAGTCGAATCTCAGACCTGAAAGAGAAAAAACGACGAAAAATGATGTGAGCAAAATTACAGACAATTCAATCGTGAAAGCCA
>JAAYGQ010000075.1 GCA_012727635.1 Tissierellia bacterium
CGCTTAATAGGAGCCGTTCTTATGAACTCAAACGAAGATTGGATCGGTTCTACAAGAAGGTACATCCGCTTCGAAGATGAGTGAACATTGTACTAGGAACTTTTACACAAGATTATGGACTTGACTCCCAATCTATGGAAATAAAAAAGGCCTCTTCCGTAGAAGAGGCCTAAGGCTTAACGTTGAACCAGAAGTGTGGTTCCCATTCCTCCGCCAATACACAGCGTTGCCAGTCCTTTTTTTGCATCTCTACGTTTCATTTCATAAAGTAGAGTAACCAGGATTCTAGCACCACTGGCACCAATGGGATGTCCCAGAGCAATGGCTCCACCATTGACATTGACTTTGTCCATATCAAAGTTCAGGTCCTTTGCCACGCTAAGAGCTTGTGCTGCAAAGGCTTCGTTGGCTTCAATTAGGTCAAGATCTTCTACAGTCCACCCAGCTTTTTCAAGGGCTGCTTTGGAAGCAGGGATTGGTCCTGTGCCCATAAGAGATGGTTCTACACCTTTTGTTGCAAAACCGGCGATTGTAGCTAGTGGTTCTATGCCTAGTTCATCGGCTTTTTCTTTACTCATGACGATGAGCATTGCTGCGCCGTCGTTGATTCCTGAGGAACTACCGGCTGTAACTGTACCGTCTTTTTTAAATGCCGGTCTTAGTTTGGCCATAGCTTCTATTGTTGCGCCTTTACGAATAAACTCGTCTTCTTCAACAACAACAGGCTCTCCTCTACGTTGAGGTATCAAAACAGGAACGATTTCATCTTTAAAGCGTCCCTCTTTTTGAGCGGCTTCGGCTCGGTTTTGTGAAGTAACGGCAAGTTGGTCTTGTTCTTCACGGGTAAGACCCCATTTTTCCGCAACATTTTCTGCAGTGATTCCCATATGGTAATCATTGAATATGTCCCAAAGACCGTCGTGAACCATGCTATCTACCATGGTTGCATCACCCATACGGGCGCCATAGCGGGCAGTGGGTACAAGATAGGGTGACATTGTCATATTCTCAGTACCACCTACAAGAATAATTTCGGCATCGCCTGCACTTATAAGTTGGCTAGCCAAGCTTACTGAGCGAAGACCAGAACCACAAACAATATTGATACTCATAGCAGGGACTTCTATCGGAACTCCAGCACCCAGGCTAACTTGACGAGCTACGTTTTGCCCCTGACCTGCAGGTAAAACATTACCAATATAAACTTCATCAATTTGATCCGGCGTAATTCCTGCCCTCTCAATGGCTGCCTTCGCGGCAGTAATACCAAGTTCTACAGCAGAGACATTTTTAAAGACGCCTCCAAAACTTCCAACGGCTGTACGTGCTGCTGATACTATTACAACTTCTCTCATATAAATCTCCTTTCAAAACTTAATCTTTCATATTTAAGTATAAGGTTGCCCCATTGCAATGTCAAGGAAAGCAGAGGCTGTTTATAAATAGTGCTCTAACAAAAAAAGAGTTTCTATAGTTAACTCTGAAAACCCAGTAAAAATCCACATCTCATTAAGCATTAGAACTGGTTTTTTATTTTTCTCTTTATAGAATATTCTTATTCGATAAATTGTTTCTAATTTAGATTACTGAGGAAATCCCATTGTTACCCCACATAATTTAAACTCATTACATTTCTCTGCACATTTTAGCAATAGTTATTCTAACTTCTCCTAGGAAACCAAAGAATAGCAGCTTATTTATAGACCTAGCTTTTAATAATAACACTAAGCAAATTAATGCTTTCTTCTAGAAAAGTGCTATTCATCTATTTATTATCTACTTAAGCGAAATAAATTTCTTGCTCGCTTTCTTCTGCTTTTTTAAAATCATTTCTTGGTTTTCAATCAATGTTCAGACTTTATAAAAATCTTCTGCTAAAGTTTTGACTTTAAGATTAACAATATAATCATTTCCACAACGAATTCTGTCTTTGTATTCCTGCCTGTTTTGGCTCACCATCAAAATCGATGCTTGTATCACCGCTGTACAGGGTAAACGAGATTTAGTAAAATAAAAGGGATATGGATCAAAAGGTTTTCCCAGCATGCTAGTAACATCAAATAGGATGACCACCCAAAGGTTGGCGTAAAATATTTTTTATGTTATTTGTACGTACTGGCTTCCCTCATCCTAATTTTTCTTCGGGTTTAAAACTTTTATCACTATTTCCTATAAAGGACAGAAGTTTTTTTACTAGTTCTTTGCTTGTGTTTATCATTAAATATTTAGCGCCAATCGATGGCTTGGGGATTTCTAAGTTTTTGGTGTTTAAATACCGGTACATTGTATTTGTCTCCGAGGATTCTAAGTTGCTGCTTATAAACGCCTTTAAGGCCATCATGTATTGCTATACCAGATATACCACCATAAATTGAAGCCACACAATGGTCTAAATATTTTTGCCCCTTCTCTTTTTCATATTCTCCGGTTAGGAGCCATTGATTGGGGATAATATGAGATATCCCATAGCACTGTCTATCCCATTCCCGGAATATTTCATCAGAAAAACCTTTTTCAAAATGCTTTCCGCCGACGCAGAGTAGGTTCTTAAGGACCAATCCATCTTCTTTAAATATTTCAGTTAAACTCTTGGACAAGACCTTTATTGCCTTGGGATTGGTCCAACTTTTCTCACTGCTACCAATTTCAATATCCATAATGGGAACGGGATAATCCGTAATAAGCTTTGGACTGCTATCACCGAATATCTTACCCGACCAGTGGGTTGCCTCGGTGGTAACAAAATAATCCTCCAAAGACTCTTTTCGCCTATTTTCCTCTAGAGCCATTAGGATATTGTGCATATATTGTGGATTTGCTGTACCAAAATTCCCGGAGTCAACATCTCCAGAAGTATGCACTGAAAAGATTTGTTCCGGAGCATTTTCTCCTTCATGCCAAGTTATGATTCCCGCCACATTAAAATTTGAGAAATACTTAAGCATTATAGGAAGGTAGCGATTGTAATCGTGGCATAAAACCCTTTTAGTCCTTACAAGATAGAATTCATCTTCATTGTGATCTTTTCTCATTAAAACTGGGTAGCCATCAACAATTATCTGTGTCTGTGTATAGGTATCTATTTCTAATAGTTGCTTAAACACAGAATTAGCTACAGGGTCTACCCCTTCATCGGATGCTAAATAATAAACGGCACGCTGGTTCATAATTCCTCCTAGTTAAATCTATCATTTTATTATAAAGTCAGTCTAGGGTTTTTATTTTCGCAATATAACAGTTAGCAGTCTAGGAGCCCAATTATTATTTTAAGATAATTATGATAGATAATTTTGATTAGCTAGCAAGTCCTGTTACTTGTCCTTGATGGCTAAATGTGTTTATTTAAAAAGGAGCAATAACCAAGTAATTTCGATTCCTGTAAGATTTAAGTGGTTCAAAAAGATCGTTTTGTTTTACCCTATAGAAGGCTTTTAAAAATGCAGCGGTATACAAGAATCATAGCCTTATATTAATATCTATTCTCCTAGGAATTTAAATCTATTAAAATGATTTCATGATGGGATACCCTATTTTCTACTCCAGGAAGTTGCATGTAATCTCCATAGGCTCTGGATAAAACTTCATCATAGGCTCTGGGCACAGGAAATTTATGCCCCTCGAAGTCCCACTCTATTGAATCTTCTAGAGTTTGTCTTCTCATCATAAATTTCTCTAAAACACCCTGGGATGGATTGGAAAGATCTGCTAAAAATTCGGTGTTTTTGTGGTTGAATTTAATCATACGATCCATAATCCAATTGTCAATTTCTCGCTTTGAAACGAGTAGAAAGTGTATTAATCTATATTTAAACTTTGCCATGGTTTTTGCAAATCCCGGACTCAATATTTCATACCTAGTTTTATTGCTATACTTGAAAAATGAATCCAGAGTTCTTAAGAGTCCTATTTGAAACTTACCCTGCAGGCTATCCAGTTCAATATTGTCATAAGCAAAAATATCAATATATATTCCGTGATGCATATCTAGTCCCTTGACTAATTTCTCCTTAAAAACGGTTCGATTCTTGCGAATCTTTGCAAACCTATTCATATAATTCGGATCCGTTTCATGGGTTTGAAAAAAGTATTCTGAACTCAACTCTGATTTCACAATGCTAAGAAATCTATTATATTCTGCTCTTATCATAGATACATCGATATCATCATCCCAAGGGATAAAACCTCTATGTCGTATTGCTCCAATCAGAGTTCCTGCGAATAATTGGTAATTTATATGGTATTTCTTACAAATTCTGTCAAACTCCAATAGTATTTCTAATTCTACTTTTTGCACATCTTTTATATCCACTCCTAATATTGAAACTGGACTTTTATTTTCTTTCATGATTGGCCTTCCTTTATAGTTTGTCCATTGAAGATACTGAAAATCTTTCTGCTTTTTCTAGATCAACAATGCAATCTATTTCAAACCAATCTGTGGGATTCATTTTATTTATCTTAATATGAAAGTCTTCAAGATTATCTTTAATTATATGGTCCCAAAACAAATCTGAAAATTTATTTTCTTCAACTAATTTTTCCAGCCTATTTTTTATGATTTTTGAATCTGCTTGCACCCAATAAGATATGCCTGACATAATATAGTCTGTTCCTTCACCCACAATAATCTTTATCACTTGATCATCACTATTGAACTTTAAAACCCATTCGCTTGTAAAATCTTCTTTAATGCCACTAAAGTATGTGGAAGTTTTTAGGTTGTTTTTTAACATATTATGCGTCAAATATACATCTCCTTCAATAACATAGGTATTGTGGAGATATTCTTTTACCAAATACATTGAATAGAGATTGTTATAAACATCGAATTTGTCATTATAAACGAACTTCACATTATATTTCTCTGCTAAATAGTTAAATTCTTCCTGCATGTAACCCGTGACAATTATTATTTCACAAATCCCTATTTGATTTAAATATTCTATTTGCGTTTCTATCATTGGTATCCCATTAATTTCAATTAGTGGTTTTGGTGTAATATCAGTTGAAGGTCTAAGTCTAGTACCCATTCCTGCTGCTAAAATTATTGCATTCATTATGGATCCTTCCTTTTTTTTTAGATGCTGTTCAATTAAAATTAAAAGCTCACTTACTATGATAGAATGTATATGCGCTTTTTTGCTCCTAATTTTACTAAGTTATAAAAGATATCTATTCTGTTTATTCAAAACCACAAAAATAAAAATCCTACGCTAAGTTTTTATTCTATACATAGCTAGTGCTTGATAATCTATCTCATTATATTATTGCATATTTATTATGAATTAGGGTAAGGTTAAACTATAAATAAAAGGGAGGCTACTATGAGTATAGAAGATCTAAAATTTTATAATCCCCTGCCAGAGTCCTACTGGATGGCATCTACTGAGCAAACCCAATATCCCTCCTTGGACCAAGACATAAAGGTTGATGTAGTTATAGTTGGTGGCGGTATGGCGGGTATCTGCACCGCCTATGAGCTCAGCAAAGAAAATCTAAAGGTCGCTCTATTAGAATCGGGAAGAATTATTGAAGCCACCTCAGGATACACCACGGCAAAGGTCACCTCACAGCATGGGCTTATATATAATAAGCTAATAAAACAAGTGGGAAGAGAATTAGCCCAGCAATATGCCACGGCCAATGAGGAAGCCATTTTAAAAATCAAAAGAATAGCCGATGAGAATGGCATCGATGCCGACTATTCACCACAGAACGCTTTCATTTACACCAAGGAAGACCAATACATAAATCAGATCGAAGAAGAAGTAGAGGCTGCTTCTTGCCTTGGCATCAAAGCCAGCTTTATGGAAGAAATACCCTTATCCTTTGGTGTCAAAGCCGCCGTTAAATTTGAAAACCAGGCACAGTTTCACCCCCGTAGATTCCTTCTGCCACTGGCAAAGATTGCCGAAAAAAAGGGTGTGAAGATATATGAACACACTAGAGCTATCGAACTCCTAGAAGAAAACAACAAATACACCATCACTACTTTACAAGGAAAAAAGGTCACAGCCCAAAGGGTTGTCATTGCTTCTCATTTTCCTTTTTATAATAAGCCTGGCAAATATTATGCCCGAATCTTTACGGAACGTTCCTATGTACTGGGAATCCATGCTAAGGAAAAGTACCCTGGAGGAATGTATATCAGTGCCGGAGGTCCCGGAAGGTCTCTTAGAGCACAAGATACAGACAATGGGGAGCTTATATTAGTGGTGGGTGATAATCACAAAACCGGCCAGGGTGAGGATACATTGAAGCATTTTGAAGCCCTCTTGGGTTTTGCAAAGAATAACTTTACTCTAATAGATGTCCCCTATCGATGGTCCACTCAAGATTGTGTAACTTTAGATGGAATCCCCTATGTAGGTCACTATAGCGCAGATACTCCCAATCTTTACCTGGCTACGGGCTTTGGAAAATGGGGCATGACAAATAGTATTGTATCTTCTGAGATATTACGGGATTTGATCATAAAGGGCGAAAACCCTTGGCAGGAAATATACAATCCATCAAGGAAAACCCTAGTCCATTCAGCCAAGAATTTAATCCTTCAAGGTGTGGATTTTGCCACGGAACTCATTGGCGGCAAGCTTTCGAAAACGCCCAAAGAAGTCGAACTTGAATTGGATCAAGCGCAAATAATAGAGGTTGATGACAAAAGAGCAGGAGCCTATAGAGACAAGTCTGGTAAACTTCATATTGTAAATACAACCTGTACCCATTTGGGATGCGAACTGAACTGGAATTCAGCAGAAAAATCTTGGGACTGCCCCTGCCATGGTTCTAGGTTTGACTATGAGGGCAAGGTCATTGAAGGTCCTGCAACCCAGGATTTGAGTTTTGGAGAAGATGTGAATGTCTTTGAAAAGCTTTTTAAAGAGAATTTCTAAGAACAACCCGGGCTGCTGGTAAACATAGAAATGTATCAACAGCCTTTTTTAATTTACGGTTTTCACATTCTCCGATGAATTTCTTATTCTTTCATAGACCTTATAAACTTAACTTATTGCACTTGTATAATTCTGCGGCTTCTGATAGAATAAATCCTGAATAAGTCATATAAGTTTAGAAATGCCGGTGTGCTGGAATCGGCAGACAGGGCGGACTCAAAATCCGTTGCCAGCGATGGCGTGTGGGTTCAAGTCCCACCACCGGTACCAAAAACCCCGAAGTTCTTAAGAGCTTCGGGGTTTTTAATACTGTAAATAGTTTTTAAAGGTTTTATACAAAGTATAGAAGCATTGAAATTAAGAAAACAAAGTATTTTCTGACTGGCCTCTACTTAGGGTCTAGGAGTGTCGATTAAAACTGCCTCTAACTCCTCTACATGATCATAACGAAATATGGTAATGGTTATCTTATCCCCAGGAGAAAAGCTTCTAATTAAACCTCTTAGCTGATCCGAGCGAGGGGTTTCGGTACCGTTGACCTTTAAAATCAAATCATTTGCCAAGAGTCCTGCTTTTTCCGCCGGGCTACCAGGCTCCACATAGGCGATAGATACTCCCCTGGGGATATTATAATAATCAAGAATATCAGGATTGACATCTTCCATCCTTACGCCAAGATAGGCAGCAGGAAGATAACCCTTTTCTTTTAGAACACTGGCTATTTGATAGGCGGAGTTTATAGGAATGGCAAAACCCATGCTCTCTACTATGGTTCCCCCAATCTTTTCTGAATTGATGCCGATAAGTTCTCCAGAAATATTAAAGAGACCTCCTCCGCTATTGCCTGGATTGATGGCAGCATCGGTCTGAATCATCTTATAAGCCTTCTGACTGCCGGAACTTATATCCCTTTCTAGGGCCGAAATGATTCCCTTAGTAACGGACTGACCAAGACCCAGGGCATTGCCCACAGCCAGCACGGTTTCGCCTTCTACCAGTGTGTCGGAATCACCAACCTTTGCCAGAGTGATTTTTTCGCTATCAGGAATCCCCGCTTTATCTAAACTAAGAACCGCGAGATCCGTATCCACATCTTCGCCAACTAGTTTCGCATCAACCTTTGATTCTTTGTTCAGTGTAATTTGAACATAATCAGCAGAATTGATTACATGGGAATTGGTCAAAATAAAATAGTGCGTATCATCCTCATAATAAAAAACTCCAGAGCCCGAGCCCACTACCTGCGGTTCGCTACCGGGGAAATTCTTGAGATTGGATACGGTTACTACAGAATTTTTGACCTCTTTAACAATATTAACAATAGAACCCTCAATGAGTTCTACTTTAACTTCATTCTCGCTAGAAGCAGAAGCATTCACCTCTTGTTCTAGGGGCTCTGCAAGGGTTTGGGTGGGTCTTTCCTGAAGGTAATCAAAGGTAAAAGCAAATACCACCCCTACTAGGGTGCTAACCAAAAGAACCAAGAGGAAATTTCTCAGAAATGTTTTCATTGTTCCTCCTCACAATAAGTTATCTCTATATTTTCTAGACGTTTACGGAAACTTTTTCTAAATTCCTCTAGATAGCTATCCCTGTATTCTTTTTGAAGGATTTTTTCTTCTGAAGTAAGGCCCTGATCCTTTTCCTTTTTTGCCAGAGCATTTATTTTTGAAATCAATTCAGGATTCATTTATTCACCTCTCTATGTTTTAATTCATCATATCTATTTTGTGGCTCTTTTTTTGGCCAGCGGTTTTCTTTGTTAACTATACCCAGAAAAACAGTATATTAAAATTATACTTAGAAAAAATAATTTATAAGGCCTATTGCTCTTAAAACAATGTCACTTTGATTGGCTTTTTCATTTGTAAAACGAAAACCCCTATTAAATAGGGGAATAGTTGGATACTGGCCAAGATTAATTAAAAGACAATATTACCTTCCCCTTTGGGACTGCACAATAAAGCCAATGCCTAGAACCATAATAGCCGTTGGCCAAAAGTATGCATTGTTGATAAAAGGCGCAATGGGCTTCCATCCACCATAATAAAGGCTATAGCATACACCAATATAAAAGATAACAAGACCCCCTTGATAATTTTTTCTGTTTATCAGGTAAAGACCAAATACAGCCATGGCCAAGGGCCACAAAAGATCTTTATAGGGAATAAATTCGAGATTATAGGGAGAGTGCTGTAAAAATAATAAAAGGCCTACAATTAAAAGTATAATCCCTATGGTTCGTTTACTCATAAATTTCCTCCATGCATTGCTTCATATCTTCTTTTAAGGGCGCTATTAGCTCCAGCTGCTGGCCGCTTATGGGATGATGGATAATCATCTTTTCACAGTGTAGCATAGTACGGGCCACATCACCTCTATAGCCATAAAGTTCATCACCCAAGATGGTATGGGAAAGAGAACTAAGGTGAAGTCTAATTTGATGGGTTCTTCCGGTAATGGGCTGGCAGCGTACTAAACTTATATCTGTCCGAGTAGCCAGGGTTGTAAAATAGGTCAGTGAATCCTTGCCTTCTTCCATAAGGATTCGCTGATATTCTTCTCCTCTTCTACCCATTTTCCCTTCGAAGGAAAATTCATCCAATGTCTTTCCTTCTACCAGAGCCAAATAGAATTTTTGGGGACTTCTTTCAACAAATTGTGTCGATAGTTTATGATCAATAAATTTGTTCTTTGCAATAATAATAACTCCCGAGGTATCTCTATCCAGGCGATTGGCAAAACGAATCTTATAATCTTCCCCCTGAGTTTTAGCATAGTAAGCCAGAGCATTTAAAAGGGTACCACAGGGGGTACCCTTTGTTGGATGTACTGTTAAATAAGGGTCTTTATTCACCACCACCATGGCTTCATCTTCATAGATTATATCAAGCTCTCTCTTTTCAGGAGTAAAGGTGTTGACATCAAAATCCAATTTTACCATGATTTCATCGCCCGGGGCCAAAGTATAGTTCATATGCCTGAGCTTTGCGTTAACAAAGATCATTTTTTCTTTTTTAAGTTCGGTTATTAGCCGGGAAGACAAACCAAAATGGTTCATTAGGAATTTTTTTAGATTGATTTTGTTTTTCGCTTTGGCCTTTAAGATCACTGAAGTATCTCTTTCATGGCAACAAGTAAGCGGTCTACATCTTCTTTACCTACTCCAATATGGGTAACAAATCGGTACTCACCATCTTCTTCCGGATTTATGATAATGCCTCTTTCTTCAAGAGCCGAGGCAAGATCTATTTTTTCTTCCAAGGAGAAAAACACCATATTTATATTGAGTCTATCCCAAGCTATCTCTAGTCCATCAATTTCATCGAGACCCAGTGCCATATAGCGTGCCAAGCGGTGATCTTCTTCCAGACGTGGCAAAACTTCCTCTAGACCCACAAGACCGCAAGCGGCAAGAATACCCACCTGGCGCATTCCGCCTCCCATAATTTTACGATAGCGCCGCGCTTTTTCAATAAATTCTCTAGTACCAAAGAGCACTGAACCGATGGGAGCAGCAAGGCCCTTTGAAAGGCAAACACTTACGCTATCGGCATACTGGGCAATTTCTCTGGCTTCGACACCCAAATAAACGGCAGCGTTAAAAATCCTTGCCCCATCAAGATGGACAGCAGCACCCTTTTGTTTTGCAATAGTGTAAGCGCCCTTCATATTTTCTAAGGGAACCACTCTACCATTGCCATGGGCATTTTCTAAACACAATAGACTGGTCCTAGGAAAATGAATATCATCTTCCCTAAAAAGTCCAGGAAGAGTTTCTAGATCATAGCTTCCACCAACACTGGTGGCCTGACGCATATTGACGCCGCTTAAAAGAGCTGGAGCTCCAGCTTCGTGGTAAAAAATGTGAGCGTCTTCAAGAACGATAATCTCATCGCCTCTACGTGTATGGGCCATAATCGCCAGTTGATTGGAAAAGGTGCCCGATGGAACAAAAAGGGCTGCCTCTTTACCCAGAAGTTCGGCCATTTTATTTTGAAGGGCATGAACACTGGGGTCATCATCGTAAACATCATCACCCACTGCAGCATCAACCATAGCTTGACGCATGGCCAGGGTGGGCTTAGTTACCGTATCGCTTCTAAAATCCATATTAAACCTCCTAAACTACCTGTAATGTTACCATATCTGCTCTGTCTTGGGTAGATGCATTTCTTTTGAAAACATGCTATACTTTACATCGGAGGTCTTCTATGAATAGTCCCCTTATGAACAAGTTATTCATATTTATTTTACTATTATTTGGCCTATTTGCCTTGCTACGACTTTCTTTGGTTTTGCTTGGTATTCTAATGCCCTTTGTTCTGGGATTTATTATTGCGTCCATTGCCAATCCTCTCAAGAAAAGAATTGAAAAATTTGGAATCCCTAATGCTCCAGCGGCTTTTCTGTCTATAGTGCTTATACTGGGCATTATTTTTCTCTTCTTTTATCTTCTTTTTAGCATAGCTAAAAGCGGATTTGTTTCGGCAGAAAAATATCTCACCTTGATGATAGAATCCTTTTCCATTACCTTTAAAAATATATATACTACCTTGCAAACTCAATATCCTAAAATAATCACCAAAGAATTTGAAACTTTTATGGTAGATCTTCAAGGCGGAGGACTCATATCTCTTGAAAAGTTTAACTTTGGAGGTAAGATTTTTTCATTTGCTAAAAGTTTACCTTCCTCCTTGGTTTTTATTATCTTCACCTTTATGAGTTCCTACTATCTTTCTGCCAGTTACGAAGAAATTATGGGCTTCATCCATAAAAGACTACTATCCTATAATTGGACTAAGAATATCGCAGGGGATTTTAAAGAATCTATAAGGATTGGATTGGGTTCCTGGTTAAAGGCTCAATTCATTATTATGGGAATATCGCTGGTTATCTCTACTGTGTTTTTCTTGTTTTTAAAAGTACCCTACGCCTTTTTTATGGGTATCGGCCTTGCGTTTTTTGACGCTCTGCCTTTGTTTGGTGCCGGAGCTGTGCTTTGGCCAATGAGCATCTATTATCTTATGACAGAAAACTATCTTACAGCAGTGGTTACTATGGTTCTTTATATTATACTCATCACTATACGCCAAATCATTGAACCAAAAATCATTGGCGATCAAATAGGAATCAACCCTCTACTCACTTTACTAGCAATTTATCTAGGCTATAAGCTTCTTGGCGTGGTAGGTATCATTTTGGGTGTTGTGGTTTTAGTTATTGCCACAAGCATTGTAAAAGGAAAAGCTTTTAAAGAACTTTATATGTCAAAGATGGAGGAATATGAATAAAATCGATCGAAAAGACCTTACCCAGGGTACCCCGTGGAAACGAATCCTTAGCTTTTCTGTTCCCCTGCTACTTGGTAACCTGGCCCAACAACTTTATAATACGGTGGATTCCATGGTGGTGGGAAAATATGTCGGTGACAATGCTCTGGCAGCAGTGGGAGCATCGGGACCTCTTTTAAATTTTCTCATTCTTTTTTTTGTTGGAATCAGTACCGGTGTCAATATAATGGTCAGCCAATACTTCGGCGGAAAAAGAAGAGAAGAACTTGGAAAATCCATTGGCACTGCCGTTATGCTCACAGGTATTACCAGCATTTTTCTGATTGCTATCTCTCCTTTTGTAATTCATCCCTTTCTAAGGCTTATCAATACACCTCCAGAAATTTTGGATTGGGCCCAAAGCTATCTTAAAATTCTTATGTACGGTATCGCAGGAATGGCATATTTTAACATTCTTTCGGGAATTCTCCGAGGTCTTGGAGATTCGCTAAGCGGCCTTTACTACCTGCTTATCTCGACGATTTTAAATATTATCTTAGACTTGGTTTTTGTCATTGTTTATGACATGGGGGTTGCTGGTGTTTCTCTGGCCACAGTCATTGCTCAGGGAGTATCTGCACTACTGGCCTTCAACAAACTAATGAAGTACAAAGATATTTTCGAACTTAAAAAAAGCAGTTTTTCTCTTCGAGGAAACTATGCCTCTCAAATGCTGCGCTTAGGACTTCCTTCGGGAGCCACTCAGGGCATTTTCAGTCTTGCCATGCTTCTGGTTCAGTCCTTGTCCAATCAGTTTGGTTCCCAGTTTATCGCTGCCAATCTTATGGTAATGCGGGTAGATGGACTAGCCATGCTGCCTAACTTTTCCTTTGGATTTGCCATGACTACTTATACAGGGCAAAACATCGGAGCCAATCGTCTTGATCGTGTGATTGAAGGCACAAAACAAGGGACGGCCCTAGCACTGACTAGCTCTATTATCCTCACTGCCATAATTCTTATTTTTGGTCATCAGCTTATGATGCTCTTTACGCAGACCAGTGAGCTGGCCGACTACGCTTTAAGGCTCATGTATATCATCGCTCCGGGATATATCTGTTTTAGTATCACTCAGTCTCTAGGGGGAGTTATGAGAGGTGCCGGGGATACCATGACCCCCATGTGGATATCTGTTTTTCTAACACTGGGCATACGAGTACCACTAGCCTACGGACTTAGCTATTTAACACGAAGTCCAGCCTATCCTATTGGGCGCCCCGAAAGCGTATTTGTTTCTCTACTTTTCACCTGGGTTTTTGGTGCAATCTTGACCTATTACTTTTACAGAAGAGGTGGATGGAAGAATAAAGCTTTACAATAAAAAAGAGCCTAGAGGCTCTCTTAAAGACTTTCAAGGATCTTCTCGGTGGAGAGGATCTCTTTTTTTATCGAATTTCACTGTAATAAGAGGATTGACCAGCTGTGAAATTCTAGCGCCCACCGCTAAAGACGAGAGTATCGTAACTTCTTTCCAACAAAGATTTAGTCCCCTCTGAGGAAGTAGAATGGTTTCTTCTAGGCCTTTCTACACGCCCCCTTCGATGATTTTTCTGAAATGACAAGCATAGTGGTCTATTTGGTTTCTAGCTTTGGTCAAGAAAGATTTTCTTTTTTATTAGCTTAAAGCGTATTTTACCTGGGGGGCGATCTTAAGCCCCGTTACATCAATCTCTCCATCGCCCATTAATGCGTGACAATCGTCCAGGGCAAAAAGTGCCCCCTCTTGCTCTACAGGAAAATAAAGTGTGCTGCAGGCTGTAATATCCTTCGCATCTATATTGCCATCATGGTTATCGGGAGTATCCGTTGAAACTTCATCCTGTTTTGGAGCAACGCCGAAAACACCAATCGTTGGATTTATAGCAAGGATAAGACCAAAGACATGGGCAGATCCTTTTTCCACGGGGCTACGGATTTTGGCTTCTTCTATATTTTTATGGGCTAGAAATCCCATGCCAGGAAAAACCAATAAAATCACAGACATGGGTTTCAATGCTATAGAGCACTCCCCTTTGAATTCTGTACTTGGCCAACATATCAGCGCTAAAACTTTATATCACAGGATCGCCACTAATCTTCATATTTTCTCCTATTCAAGAGTAACGATAACGCCATTAAGGTCCAAATAAAGAGTGTTTAAAAGAGTCGTTCGCTGCATAAATACCTTGGCAACTCCGGCTTTTTCAAGTTCTTCTTTTACATATTCAGCCCATTTTACATTGCCCGAATGATTTATGGACATGGCTTTTCCCTGGGCTCCGTGGGCAATCAAGCTATCCACCATCTTTTTAAAGGCCTTCTTACTTCCCCGGGCACTGGCAGAGTGAATAATCAGCCCATCCTCGGCACTCATAACCGGTAGGATATTCATAACCTGGGCTACTTTAAGCTTTAAATTGGATAGTCGGCCGGCCTTTCCTAGATTATCAAGGCTCTCTGAAACAAACATTGTCAGCATATTATCCCGAAATTTCTCAACAGTTTCTACAATCTCTTCAAAACTTTTTCCTTCCTTATAAAGTTCTTGGATCTTGTAAAAAATAAGGGAAGGACCTCCGCCGGCACTTTTGCTATCGAAAATGTGTATCTGTGCCTTACCACCTGTTTGTTGATAAAGTTCTTTTCCAAGTATTGCGGCATTATAACTGCCACTTAGCCGGGAAGAAATAGTGATACCAAATATGGGGCCCTCAACCTCTTTAAAGGCCTCGAGCCACTCATTAGGGGAGGGGCAGGCCGTTTTAAAGCCTTTACTTTTTTTCATGTCCTTTTCATATTCCGGTAATTGGGACCAGTCCAGGTCCCTCCACTCGCTGTGATCGAAGGTAATTACAAAGGGGATAACAACGAGGTCTACACCCTCGACGGGTGGGCGAATATCAAGACTACTATCAGAAACGATTCTCATTAAATAACCTCCAGATCGATGACTCTTTTTTCGAGAAGGTCTGCCTCTCCTAGTAATTCCTTTATGCTTTTTTTAAGAAACTCCACTCTCTTTTCATCTTTTATGCTTTCTAAATTAATTTTAACATTATAACAGGCACCATATAGGGCGCTTCGCAACATTACACCAGCGACTTTTACATCACTATAGGCGTTTTTATTGCCCTTAGTAAGGACTTCCTCGACGCTGTAGAGAGTTTGAAGACAAGTCTTGGCAACTTCAAGGGGAACAAGAGCCGCTCCGTATAGACCATCCTGGATAGCTTGAAAGCGAATTGACTTTTCTTCTTCGCCATCCTTGGGAAGACCATAGGCCTTTATAACCACATCATAGCTTCTAGCGTCTTCTTCCATTAAATTAAGAAGTTTGCTTCGAAGTTCCATAAATTCTACACGGAATTTTACCATTTCTTCTTCTACTTCCACATACTTTTTTCGGCCGATAGTGAGACTTGTCACCATCTCAAGAAGGGCCGCCGATAGTGCTCCCACTAGAGCGCTAACACTTCCCCCACCGGGCACCGGTGCATCGGAAGCCACTAAATCGACAAACTCCTTTACGCTTTTATCTGAAAACATAGATTTCCCCCTTAAGTTTATTATATTTTTCTTATTAACTACTACCCAATAATAGGCTTTCATCACAGTGGGCCAGACAAGTAAGCAGTATTTATTGCTTTCTTAAAGAGATTTCAAAAAAAGAGGCTTGGCCAAAGCCTTGCCCCTAATTTATCTTTGTTCTATAAGATAAATTTCAAATTATTTATTCCATAAGTTTTGCTTCAAGAACCTGCTCTTCTTTGAAGTCTTCTGTACGTAGATACCAGGCTGCAGTATCTACCATCGCCGCCATGGGTACAAGACCTATAATTTCGCTGCCAATCACTGCCACACCATAACGGGCCGCTTCAATTTTAATCAGTTCAAAGACTCTGTGAATCGGTGTTTTGGTAAAATCCGTAAGGTTCATAGAAACTTGAACCTGTCCTCTTTCTTCCAAAGCAACACCCATACCCTTTACATAGCGGAGTCCTCCGCTAATATGGCGTACATTTTTGGCAATACTCTCGGCGATTTCCAACTTGTCCGTTGCAAGATTTACATTAAAGGCCACAAGAAAGGGCCTAGCTCCAACTGCAATGATACCAAAGCTTTCATGAAGTTGCGTGCCATAATCGGGAATAAATCCTTCCTCTTTGATTTTTACCGCCATGGCTTCAAACTGGCCCTTTCTCAAGGTAGCCAAGTTTTTACGATGGGGCGCAGAGGCCGCTTCTTCATACAAAAATATCGGAATATTCAGTTCTTCATAGAGTTTTTGTGCCACTTTCTTACTTAATTCCGTGGTCTCTTCCATGGTAATGCTACGAAGGGGTACAAAGGGCAGAACATCCACAGCACCCATACGGGGATGTTGCCCCTGATGCTGGCGCAGATCGATCAGTTCCTTAGCCTTACCGATAAATAGCGGAAGATGAGCCAAAAGCCCTTCGGGGGTGCCCACAAGAGTCACCACAGTACGATTATGGTCCTTATCAGAACTATAATCCAATAGACGAATGCCCTCTTTGCCACGAAGGGTATCAAGAATTGCCTCAATGACCTCAGTTCTACGGCCTTCACTAAAGTTTGGGATGCATTCTACCAGTGGACCTTTCATCTTTTCTCCTTATAAACTATCCTTGGCCAAATCTTTCATTGTAAAGATAGGGCAACTAAAATATACTTCATCAAAAACGATTAAAATTACTCAGCCAGTTTTTCCAGCATGTCCTTGGTCATAGCATCAAGATCATACTTAGGATCAAATCCCCATTGCTCTCTGGCAGCCGATACGTCCATTTTGTCGGGCCATGAATCGGCAATGGCCTGGCGAACTGGATCTACATCGTAATCCAGGCTAAAGCCGGGAATAAATTTCTGGATGCTTTTTTCCATATCGCTGGGGTCAAAGCTCATACCCGAGACATTAAAGGCATTGCGATCAATCAGTTTGCTTGGGTCTGCTTCCATAAGATCAATTATACAATCAACGGCGTCGGGCATATACATCATATCCATATAGGTGCCTTCTCCTATAAAGGAAGTATAGCTTCCTTTCTTTAAGGCGTCGTAGTATATATGAACTGCATAATCCGTGGTTCCCCCGCCGGGCAGAGCTTTATAGGAAATAAGTCCAGGAAAGCGTACACCACGGGTATCCACACCAAAGCGCTTATAGTAATAGTCACAAAGAAGCTCTCCAGCAACCTTACTTACTCCATAGGCCGTTGTTGGCCGCTGAATCGTTGTTTGGGGTGTTCCTACTTTTGGAGTACTGGGCCCAAAGGCACCGATAGAGCTTGGAACAAACAGTGCAAGATCCAGTTCTCTGGCAATCTCCAGTGAATTGTATAGACCATTGACGTTGATGTCCCATAGCAGTTGGGGATTGTCTTCACCAACGGCAGAAAGAACCGCTGCCAGATGAAGTATGGTATCGGGTGCAAAACTTTTGGTAATTTCAAAAAAACGTTTTGCATCGGTTACATCTAGAGATTCATAATGTTTGCCTACCCAATTTTCAGGACGCTCACGTCTTGAACAGGACAATACATTATCATCTCCATAAACTTCAATAAGTTTTTCTACCAAATCAGTTCCGATTTGACCGGTAGCACCGGTCACTAAAATTCTCTTCATTTTTTCTCCTTTAAAACTCTGCATTGCCCGGTGTTCTTGGATAGGCAATGACATCGCGGATATTGCTCATTCCTGTTATATACTGAACAGCCCGTTCTAGCCCCAGGCCATAGCCTGAATGAACAGCCGATCCGTAACGACGTAAATCTAGATACCATTGATAGTTTTCCATGGCCATTCCCCGCTCTTCAAGGGCTGCTTTGAGGGTAGCATAGTCATCTTCTCTTTGGGAGCCCCCGATGATTTCACCCACACCGGGAACAAGAAGATCCATGGCCCGTACGGTTTTTCCGTCGGGATTGCGCTTCATATAAAAGGCCTTAATATCACTGGGGTAATCAGTGACAAAGACCGGTTTCCCAAAATATTCTTCGGCAAGATAACGCTCGTGCTCCGTTTGCAGATCGCATCCCCACTCCACGGGATAGGAAAATTCTCGACCACTTTTTAATAATAGCTCTATGGCCTCGGTGTAGGTTGCTCGAGCAAAGGGTTCCTTCAAAAGATTGTGGAGTCTTTCAATGAGGCCTTTATCCACAAATTGATTGAAGAAAGCCATCTCCTGGGGAGCCTGCTCAAGAACATAACTCACCATATATTTCATCATATCCTCTGCAACTTGCATATTGCATTCAAGATCACAAAAACTCATCTCAGGCTCTACCATCCAAAACTCTGAAGCATGGCGGGCTGTATTAGAGTTCTCCGACCGAAAGGTAGGTCCAAAGGTATAGACCTTGCCAAAACTCAAAGCAAAGGGTTCCACTGCCAGCTGACCTGATACGGTAAGAAAGGTTTCCTTACCGAAAAAATCCTTTTTATAATCGACTTTTCCCTCTTCAGTTTTGGGAATATTGTCCGGTTCTAAGGTGGTAACCCTGAAAAGCTCTCCGGCCCCCTCGGCGTCGGTACCAGTAATAAGTGGAGTATGTACATAAACAAAGCCGCGTTCATTAAAAAACATATGAATGGCTTGGCTTAGCAAACTTCGAACGCGAAAAACGGCCATAAAGGTGTTTGTTCTTGGCCTAAGATGGAGAACTGTCCTTAAAAATTCCATGCTATGTCGCTTTGTTTGAAGGGGATAGTCTTTATCTGCTTCAAAAAGCACTGATATATTTTCAGCCTGGATTTCGAAGGGCTGTTTCGCCTGTGGAGTCAGGACTAGCTCTCCTAACACCTCTACACAAGATTGAAGGCTCAAATGATCCAGCTCATTGAAGTTATCAAGGGCTTTGTCAAATACAATCTGAATCGTCTCGAACATTGACCCATCGCTTAATTCAAAAAAACCAACATTGGCGCCGGTTCTCTTTTTCTTTATCCAGCCTTGAAGTTTAATTTTTTTGCCTGCAAACGAGGCATAGTCTGTATAAAACTCTTTACATGTCATCCTTTCCTCCCCATAAAAAAAGACTTCCATCCAAGGGACGAAAAGCCGTGGTACCACCCTAATTTTGTCTCAATCTGCGATAAGGGGCAGAACCCTTGGACTCCTGGGTGTTCTTCTCCTTTTTTTTCACATCGGGTTTCCACTATTTCCGACTCACTGGGGCTTCCGAAAAGGATACTCTTCCATTCACCATCCGCCTAAAGTATAGCTATTTTTAGGTAAAATGTCAACGAGGCTCGAAATAAAACTTATAGCGAGAATTTCATCGCCTAAAACTTATCTTTCACTATTTCTGGAAATATTATGATGTTTCGGGATTAAATATACAAAGGATTTACTTTCACAGAAAGTTTGAGTTTGATACTACCTCTTTATTTTGGAATTTCATTAATGACTTTATCAGGAATTAATAGGTTTAGTAAAATTGCCACCAAGCAGGCTATAGTTATTGCCGATTCACCCAAAATGAGCTTCACTATACCAGGAAATGCTTCCATAGCAGAAGGTACTTGATTGAGTCCCAGACCAAATACTAAAGATAAGCCTATTATAAGCTTTGCCCTTTCATTTAAAGCTTCTGAAGTCAGTATTTCTATTCCCGTTAAGGAGATTTGAGAAAAAATGACGATTGAAGCTCCCCCAATCACCGCCTGGGGAAGTGTTGATATAAGAGCTCCCACCTTAGGGATAAGGCCAGCCAAAATTAAAAACACAGAACCGACAGCTACTACATATCTGCTCATGATTTTTGTAAAGGCGATCATTCCTACATTCTGGCTAAAAGAGGTATTCGGCAGAGCACCAAATACCGCTGACAGAGAAGAGGTTAGGCCATTGGCTATGACAGATCCTGATAGTTCCCTATCCGTAGGTTGCCTTCCTTCTCCACTAGAAGTAATGGCCGTAACATCGCCTACGGTTTCAATAGCGGTAACAATATACATAATTGACATGGGCAATATAGCTCCCCATTTAAATTCCATAGGAAAATAAAATGGTTTGGGAAAGGAAAACCATGACGCTTCTTTTACAGCCGATAGCTCCACCATATTGAGTGGTAGTGCAACCATATAGCCTATTATAATGGCAATCAAAATAGAGGATGTTTTGGCCATGCCCTTGGCAAAAGAATTTAAAAATATAACGATGGATAATACCAGTAAAGCCACCATCCAGTTTTTTACCGACCCAAAATTCGCAGAACCACTACCTCCCGCCATGGCAATAATTCCTGTGGGTAAAAGAGTCAAACCAATACTCAGTACTACGGTTCCCGTTACGATTTTAGGAAAAAATCTCCGGAATTTCTTTAGAGAAAATCCCAGTGCTCCACAAAATATGCCTCCCACTAGACTGGCACCTAGTAGACCCGACATTCCATAGGTAGTTGCGATGGAAATATTTGTAGGCAAAAATCCAAAGCTTGTACCCATCACTAGGGGCAGCCTTGCCCCTACTCTACCTATGGGGTAGCACTGAATAATGGTTGCAACTCCGGCCATTACCATTGCCCTTTGAACTAGAATGGTTAAATCAGAACCTGTGATACCTACCACGCCCGCAATGATTATAGGCACTGCAATATTACTTAAAAACATGGCGAAAATATGTTGCAGTCCCAATGGAATCGCTTCTTTAAGGGGTGGTATCCCATTTAAATCATATTTGTTCCTATTGATAAATTCCTCCTTTCCTGGATGATTTTTTTCATATTTTCCACACTTTTGACAGAGTGTTTTATTCTAAATCCAAAACCCTTCTCGCAGCATAATCGGCTCCCCTTTCTCTTGAGATACTTTTCCAATATTCTAAGATATCCCTAGAAGCGTCCTCGATAAAATTAAAGGCTTTAAGCAGTTCTTCTTTGGTAAAATTATTCGGATCCAGTACACTGCCTAATTTATTGTTTTCTACGTCGTAGGCTATATTAAACTGATCACTGGAAAATGGCAGTATTATCATCTTCTTACCATAATAAATTGCTTCTGTTAAGGTATTGCATCCACCATGAAATACCACTGTATCGATATAGGGCATAAGGGCAATTTGAGGAATAAATTCTTCGATTATTGTGTTTTCTGAACTATACTTTCTTAATTGCTGGGCATTGCTTCCGGCAGAAACGATCAGTAGAGCACTGGGATAAATTTCTCTAACTCCTAAAATGAGTTTTTCAAGAACATCTTTTCTATTGGATAAAAAGGTTCCTAAAGTAATCATTATTATCTTTTCTTTCGTCTCTATTTTTTCTATCCAATTTTTATCCAGAGGCCTTGGCTTAAAGGAATTTCCCATAAATATTTTCTTGGGATTTTCTTCGCTTATTTCCCTGTTGTAAAAGTCGAAATAATTATATAAAATTGCAATTTCAGATACCAAACTAAAGGCATTCTCAATTTCTTTAAGGGATTTATTTTTACGAATGATGCTATTAAATACATCTGTGAACTCTTTTTGGGTTTCAGCGGAAACTCCCTTTAATTTCTCTAAATCTTCTTCTTTTATTCTTATCGCCCGGGGCCAGCTTTTAGGTACATTGAAATAGGCCCCTGCTGAGGGAATGGTATTGGGATGGGGAGGACAAAAAGTGATAAAAGGAAGTTCCAAAAAATACAAGCTCAGGGTAACGGAGTAGGATAATATATCTATCACATAAAGATCCACATCCAGTATATTATCAATGTGCTTTATGCTATCAATAAGCTCATAGGGACGATAAAGCATATCTGCTTTTCTATGTAGCGACTGAGTGATAAGGGTCTCGGCCGCTCCTCTTCTAGTGGACTGGAAGAATTCTTCCAATCTCTGCCTTTCCCCATGGGGTTGTAGGGTGTTTTCGCCCTTACCAATATTTTTATTTGAGCTGATATCAATTTCATAAAAAACGAGATTTTCTTTTTCGATTGTTGCTTTAAATTCTAAACTGCAACCAAAGGTTACTTCAGCTCCCATATTTTTAAAACTCTTTGCAAGAACCAAAAGAGGATTAAAATGGGAATAAAAAGGGGGGCTTATAAAAAAAATATGCTTATATTTCATCTTCTTCTCCTTCTAAAGACAAATAAAACGATAAAAACTTACTGGAAATTTTCTCCATGGAAAAGTTGTCCGCTATAGTCTTCTTTCCCTGTTCTTGAATTTTATTGAATCCGTTTTTATCTAACCCCAAATCAAAAATGCATTTTTCGGTTTCTATTGCTATACTTTCCCAATTGCTAGTATCGATTAAAAATCCGTTTTCTCCACTTTTTATATAGCTTTTAACTCCGCCTTTTATGGGTCCTATGGTCAGGAAGCCCTTGGACATAGCTTCGAGTATAGCTATACCGAACTCTTCTTTTAAACTGGAACACAAATATATATGGGGTAGGCTCAAGTCCTTCTTAATAATGGTTTTCTCTAGAAGTCTTATATGATCATTGGACATGGCCCCTATATGTAAAAAGCGATCTTTTAATTCAGGATGTTTTTCTACGTGATCTGTAAAAAAGTCAATAATCATTTTTTCTTCTTTGTTCGGCTTTTCTAAATCTCCCCCCACTATCAAAAGATTGTGAGTTACTGAAAGTTTGGAATTGGACCAGGCTTTTAACAGTTCCATTTGTCCTTTTAAAACAGAGAGCCTGCCAACATTTAATACTATAGGTCTTTCAAAAAAATCTCTTTTTGTTTTGCTCAGCCCCATAAATTCATAGGAATATAAATCAATGTCTTTGGCATGAATTGATTTACCTATTTGTATACCTTCGCCTATCATTCTGAGTTTTACACTGGTCTGTTCATCGATAAATTGAGGGAAATAAATTTGCAGTTCCTTTTTTACTACTTCATCGCCGATGCCTAGAATCCCATCGCTTATGTATATCAGCTCGTCGCCTATTTTTATCTTATTTAATTTTTCTATGAGTTCTTTAAACCCAAGTTTCTTTAAATATCCTTTTTCATCAAACATATTTCTATGGGGATCTGGAGTTAGAGTAAATACAAGTTTTTTCTCTAACTCTTTGCTTAAATGAGCCACTGCTTTAGATGCATTGTCTAAGTATCTTATATGAAAGACCTGGGGATTCATTGCTGCCTTTATAAGAAAATTTCCAATATACCGTTTTATAAACAATTCTCTTTTTACAAAGGGGTCAGGGTATGTTTGATCCAAATAAATTGGTAATCGTATAAACAAGTGCTCATTACCATAGTAACTAATAAAGGCTTTATTTGTTTCTTGCGTTATAGTAATGGTAAATACATAGGATACACGATTGTCTTTAGCTATCTCATCCCCTAGATCTTTTAACAGTACCGCTAATCCACCATTGTTTCCCTTACCACTGTCTTCAAAATCCCCATAAAACATAGACTGAAGAATCGAAAGCCCTGATTTATCAAATAGGAATTCGGTATTTAAGAAGTCCATATAGCTATCAAAAAAGAATTTGTTTTTATCGAGTTTTATATTTTGTTTTACAAAGGAACTGTCGAGCTTCTCCATAGAATATAAATCTACCAATAAATTGAGTATCTGGTACTTTATGTTATCAGGATATTCCAATGTTAATAGTTTATATATACAATCTTTAAATCCATCTCGATTAAAACGGTCCATATAATCCAGTAGAATAGAGATCATATCAAAATCAAGACTATACTTTTTAAGCATAAAGGATAGATCGGAATCTTCCAAAACATCCATTGTACATTCTATGCAAATATCCAGTATATGGTATAACTTTTGAGGATTGTTTTCTCTTTGGGATATTAGGTATTTTATTCTTTTTTCTAATTTTTCCTTTGTATCACTATCAAAAAACTTTAAAATGGTATCCACTATATAACGATCTATATAAGGATTGTTTCCTAAGAAAGAACACAATCCCGAAATATCTTCTTCTGTTAGATTGTTTTTGGATTCAATCCTCTGTATCCATTGAATTTCTTCAATCCATCTTTTTTCTTGTGAATTTACTGTTTCATTTTTATTTAGATAAGTTTCTAAATATAAGAGAGGATAAATATAATGATTCTCTCCATCATAAATGTGATTTCTAAATTCGATAAATTCATTCATCTTTTCTCGCTTACAAATCTTGCACTGCAGTTTGTTGGTTTTATATTCTTACTGATTAACAGGGTTACCACCTATCCACCATAGAAAGATTGTCTTCTTTATTGAGAATATCCAGTAGATAGTCCTCATTACTCTGGGAGTTGTTTTTAAGATTATGATCAAAAAAACTAAGAATAAGTTTTCTTTGAATTTCTGAGGATACCCTTCCTCCTAATTTGCCTGTGAAACCTATATATTTCGTTATAGGCGAATACATATAGGACATTGAAAAATCAACATGATTGGTTTTACTTAATTCAACCAGTGAGGCATGATCAGAGAGATTTAGTAAATGATACAGTGAAATATTGTTGGGGCCCTTACTCCACTGCTCACTGCGCAAAAAGAGCGAGGGTATAATTAATCCCCCTTTTATTTCCGAAGCAATGGGCTTAAGCCAGGCGTCAAGTCCCATCAAAGCCTTTATCCTATTATCTTTTAAAGCTATATACACAGCTCCTGCCCCACCGGTTGAATGACCCAGTGTTCCGATTTTATCCAAATCTATCTTCCCTTTTAAAATAGTATCGGTACGATTCACCCTTTCTAGGTCATCCAGTACCGATGCCACATCTTCTCCATAGGTAACCACCAGTAAATTTGAAATTCTAGCATATTCTGTGGCTTTTGCAATTCTGGGCAAAGCTTTTTTATTTAAATAGGCCACCTTACCATCATTAAACTTTACAGCTTGAGAGCCGTATGTATGGTCAATGGATACTACAATATAACCATTGGAGGCTAGCTCCTCAGCATAATCTGTATGTATTTCTCTAAACCCTTTCCAGCCGTGGGAAATCACAACAAGGGGATATTTATCTAAAGAGTTATTTACCGGTGCATTTAAATAAGAGTTGGAATCAATTTGGGCCGTATGGTCCAGTACAAAAGCCGGCATATGCATAGTTTTAGCAAGTTGTCTAGTCAGTACTGTACCATCATCGATCCATTTCTCCTTTTTATAGTTTTGTGTACTTTGTGCTGGATACCAAACTTGATATTTTAATCTGCGTTTGTCATTTTTATCTTCGGTATAATTTTCAAGTCTTTTCTTATCTTCTAGTTCATAAATCCTTGTGCCCATTTTGAATTCGCCACTGGGTATGGGTAGCTTTTCCACTGGAAAAGCAAAAAAAAGGAAAACCGAACTGGAGAGCAAGAATATTGCAACGCCTACTAGCCCTCTGGCCAAGGTAGGCCCCATTGAAAGAAGCTCAAAATAATTTAGCATCAAAAGAATAATATATAAACCCATCAAAGCATATACCGGGTAATAATAACTTTTGGGCCTACCTAAAATACTCTGAGCTATCAGTAGAATCACAAGGGCCACCAAGACAAATTTAGATTTCCCCAATATAAATTCTAGAACCTGCATAATACACCGCCCAATTCTCTAATTGTTTTCCTATACGTAAAATTATGATTTATTAATATAATTATACCACTAGGCCATGAGTTACTACAGCTAAACAAAATAAGAATATACCCATTGGATATATTCTTATAAAAGTTTTGTATTGAGTAAAACAAATTATTGAATTAATTTAGAACATTCCATTAATTTATTAAACAATCCCTATATAAAATGGCTTGCCCAAAATCACATTGCCCTAAAAGCTTATATAAAAAAATAATTAGGGTAGAATTACAATTGCTTTGGGATACAGTATCCACTAGTATTTTTATCTTTGAGATGTTAAAGGGTATTTTGTTTTCTCATAGACAGTTTCAGTCACAGTTACTCAGTTAATGGAAGCATTAAGAAGTTTTTTATTAAGATGGATTGTCAAGCCAAGTGCAACACTTCGTGTTGATAAACTTCAAACGGCGTTTTCCAGTTTAGACATTTTCGTGGTCTAGAGTTTATCTTTATTAGATTTTCAAACAAATCTTCTTCTGTAAC
>JAAYGQ010000076.1 GCA_012727635.1 Tissierellia bacterium
CACTAATTTAGTGGAAGCCCCCCAGACAATTATCTCTACTTCCTCCCACCACTTTCTAATCAAGCTGTTTTCTGCATACATAAAGACCATAAATTCAGCTGTGATTGGATCTCCACTGGTCCAAAGAATCGTTACTTTGTTTTCCATGATGATACTCCTTTGTGTGGTCCTCTAATTGTGTTGTCTTTTGCTCTGCCTTTTCTCTCTTTACTTATCTTGGGTTCTAGGCATTTTACTCCTGGATAAAAATAGCTCCAAGGGCTAAGGCATAGAAAAAGGCTATCCTTGCTTAGATACCCAGCTTTAGGAAACAAGCCACAGTCACAATCATAGCACTAGATAATAGCTAGATTAAGCTAGGCTTTCTAGCAGGCGGCTAACCACCTCGTCTTCATTGCTATCATGGTCAATAATATCGCTCACTGATCTGTAGCCTTGACGATCTTTAAGTCGACTACCAAGGGATGTCATCACCAAATGAACTTTGTTATCTGGAACCTTCTTCAAAAACATCCTAGTAGCAGGAGGGATTTTACCAGCCCATAGAGGCGATAAAACAATTAGCTCATCGTAGTCTTCTAATTTTTTGTTTAATTTTATGCTTACATCTTTACCCGTCGAAGAATAGAAGCCTGCTTTTACATAACCCCATGGTCCTTTCCAGTTTTTGTCGTCAGTCACTTCTATCACTTCGCAGGAGAGACTTTCAGCGATTTTCTCGGCGACACGCCTAGTCTTGTTCGTTCTGGTAAAATAGACTACTTTGTATTTCATTTTCCTTCTCCTTTATATTTCCTACCATCAAATTTTACTGGCATATATCTTATGTGTTTTTCTTCGCTTACCTCTTGGAAAGAGTATAAAAGTTGGTACTCTCCTCTACTTGGTCTTGTTAAGCCTTCACTCTCAGGGAAATACATCCTTTGTTTATCTAATTGGCATTTTGAATAAAGATATATTCTACCTTCTTATAATGAGAATAATCTACTTATAACCTCTTTGCTTTAAAGAAAGATAATATAATTAGAATTTCCCGAAATTTACAGACAAAGAGAAAAAAACAAGTCTACTCAGGAAACGATTAAAAATATCCCTGACCTTTGGAATAATATAAATATGCAAAAATGAGAAACATCCTAGGGTCTTATTAAGTACTCTAAATAGAATAAAGGTAGGTGAGCTAGACTTTATGATAAGGACTAAATGAAGGATAAAAATAGCTCCACAAAAAATTAATCTATTCTTAGGTACTGGGTTTTTTATCCCAAAACCCTACATGATCTTACTTGATGATGATTGTGAGCTTGCAATAAAAATGTTGGAGCTTGCACCTAATATATTTAAGAACCCTTAAATCTAAGCCCTTATCGGCTGAGTAAGGGTACAAATAAAACATATAATAAGAAAGATAAATAAATGAACCCTATTTCTTTTATGGTTTCAAAACAGATAAACAGATAGGAAAATTCTATGAAAAGCAAAAACCACCTCTTTTTATGAAGTGGTTTTTACTTTCATCAACCTAAATCATATCTGCATAGCTTCTTGGCTTAGGGCCTTTAAAATGAATTTATAGGTTCAAGCTTTATCGGTCCTTCTTTAGTAAATTGCTTGCAACTATAAATCTATTTCAAATAAAAGAGGTGTATGGTCTTGTCTTGTCCCAGAGTCTACCATTTCAGATTTAATTACTTTATTTGCTAGTCTATCGCTCACCAGCCAGTAGTCAATCCTCCAGCCCGAGTTATTGATTTTACTTGTTACAGCTCTTTGTGCCCACCAGGAATACACACCGGACACATCACCGTGGATATGTCTAAAGGTATCTGTAAAACCTTTGTTTAATAGATTTGTAAAACCCTGGCGTTCTTCATCGGTAAATCCAGGTGATCTGCGATTGCTTTGAGGGTTTGCTAGGTCTATTTCTTTGTGGGCAACATTGTAGTCACCCGTGGCTATAACGGGTTTTTCTTTATCTAAATTCTGAAGATACTGGGCATACTTCTCATCCCAGATTTGTCTTTCTTCTAATCTTCCTAGACCGTCTCCCGCATTAGGAGTGTAGACTTGAGTAAGATAGAATTCTCCAAAGTCTAAGGTAATTATTCTTCCTTCGAAATCCATATGGCCTGGAGCGTCGATGGCAGGATGAATAATTTTTGGAGTATACTTATCTTTATACAAAAACATGGTTCCTGCATATCCCTTTCTAGCTGGTTCCTGGGAACTTCTCCACACATAGGAGTATCCTTCAAAATACTCTGCCAGGTGCTCCTGGTGTTTTTTATTAGGCCCCTTGGCTGGTAGCTTCGTTTCTTGCAAAGCAATTACATCTGGGTCCATTTCTATAATTGTATCGATTACCTCTCTTGAAAGCACAGCCCTATTTGAATCACTGGTTAAGGCTGCATTTAATGAGTCAATATTCCATGAAATAAATCTCAAGTTCTTCCTCCCTTATCATTTATACGTGTATACTTTTCTTCTTCTACATTATTATATACTGTAACCGGCCTAAAAAACACCTCAATATGCCTAATTGGATTGTTCTTCTAGGATAGCTAGCCACATATAGCTCCCATGGAAGCAGAAAAATTATCCCTATCTTAAGGCTAGGGCCTTAGTATAAAATCTCACTGCTTTCATTCTTACATCAATCCTGCCCTAGCCGCTAGTAAGTTATTTCAATAAAAACTTTTCTCCTTCTTCTCTTTGGCCGGGTTATTAGAGACAATCATTTAGACTTCATAGCTTTAAAAATTGCAACCTAAGAAAGGTCTAGAATAACTTTCTTTAGAAGAACATAAAATAAATTCTTTTCTTTTTTACCTTCTTTAAACTTGGGTAAATAGAATTGAGGAGCTAATATGAAAAATACAGGTTGGAATTTTGATAATACCTACGAAAAACTCCCTTCTAGTTTCTATAGGAAGGTGCAACTTAGTCCAGTGGTCTCTCCCACTTTGGTTCTACTAAATAAAAAATTGGCCAAAGAGCTGGGACTGGATCCCCAGTTACTCAAAAACATGGAAGGCTTATCTATTTTATCTGGAAGTCAGCTACCAGAGGGTGGGTCCTCTATCTCTCAAGCCTATATGGGCCACCAATTCGGTCATCTAACCATGCTGGGCGATGGCAGGGCCCTTCTTATAGGAGAACAAATTACCCCTGAAGGAAAGAGATATGACCTCCAGTATAAGGGGTCAGGACCTACACCTTTTTCTAGAGGAGGAGATGGGAGAGCCATTTTAGGGCCCATGCTTAGAGAGTATATCATCGGAGAAGCCATGCACAACTTAGGCATAGCCTCATCAAGAACTTTATCTGTAAGCTTGACAGGACAGAAAATCTTCCGAGGCTCTCTAAAAAAAGGGGCGATCTTAGTTCGGGTAGCTGCCAGTCATATTCGTATCGGTACCTTTGTCTATGCAGCCCATCAAAAGAATACAGAGGACCTTAAAGCTTTAGCTGATTACACCATCGACAGGCTTTTTCCTGAAATAAAAAATTCCCAAGAGCCCTATCTGGATTTTTATAAAAAAGTCATTACCCTCCAGGCCCAGCTTGTGGCGAAATGGATGTTGGTGGGCTTTATCCACGGGGTAATGAACTCTGATAATGTAGCCATTTCTGGTGAAACCATGGATTATGGGCCCTGCGCCTTTATGGATATATATAGGGCCATAACCGTCTTTTCTTCCATTGACAGCTATGGCAGATATTCCTATGAGAATCAGCCCTCCATTGGGATGTGGAATCTAACAAGACTGGGAGAAACCCTTATCCCTATTATAGACAGAGAAGAAAATCTAGCGGTAGAAAAACTAAAATCAGCCCTAGAAGAATACCCGAAAATTTACAACCAGGCCTATTACACAGGACTGGGGGAGAAATTGGGTCTAGTGGGTTTAGAACCAGAAAGCGATAAATTCTTAGACGAACTTTTACAATTACTCGAAAAAAATAAGCTAGACTATACCAATACCTTTTTAGATCTGACCTTTAAAAACTTTGAAAAGCCAGTATATACTTCTAAAGAGTTTTTAGCCTGGAAAGAAAAATGGCAAGAGCTCTTAAAAAAACAGAGTAAAAGCATAGAAGAAGTAGAAGACATTATGAAAAAACACAATCCAGCCATCATCCCTAGAAACTATTGGGTAGAAAAAGCCATTGAGAAAGCCGATAAGGGAGAATACGAATTACTATTTGACCTCTTAAAAGCTCTAGAGGACCCCTACGCCCACAATGAACATCAGAAGAAATACAGCATAGTTCCAGAAAATATGAACTATGTAACCTTTTGTGGCACATAAGAATCAAGGGTCTTTTACAAAGTTCAATCCCTGCTCTAGGACCTATGTTTTTCAAAAATATGATAGAGTAGAATACAGTGTTTTTCAGAAAATAGCATAAATGGGTAAATTAGAGACTTTTTAAATCTCGACTATATGGTAGAACTTACTGCTAAAATAACAGGAGTCTTCTGATTACAAGGGAAAACCCAGTTGTGGAAATCTCTTATTTCAAATAAAAGTAGGAGCAAAGAAAGACCTCTTTGCTCCTACTTTTGCTTCTCACTGCTACAAAAACCAAAAATGTCCTAAAGATTAGGGAGTCCGAATTTGATTTTCAGAAGTTAATTGGTTAGTCTAGATGGGCCATTTCGACCTAACTATTATAGGGGATAAATTTAGGTCTAGACTTTTTTATTAGTCCCACTGACTACTGTCATAACTCTTTTCATTTAACTCATCCCTAACACTTCTCCAGTTGGGCAGGAACTTATTTGATTTTGGATAAAGTATTGATTCCTTTTTTTCCTCTATTTACGACAACAAAACCTACTGCTGTAAGTACACCTCCCGTTGTTTTTATAATTCTATCCTTTTGGTCTTCTTTTTCAGCATAACATCTCACGCAAAAGTTTCCGGAATCATCGGGTAACTGTGTATAGCATTTTTTGCAGACATAATACAATTTATGTCCACATTTTGAACAATACTCATCTTCTTCTTTATAAGGAGTTTTTTTCTGATTTGCTACACATTTTTCATTCATACATCCCCTTACCTTCTTCACTTCATATCCTCCTTCAAAATTCCTAAAAACAATGTTTTATCCGGGTCATTTAATTGCTTTGCTAGATCAGACATTTCAAGCTTTAACTTCGCTCTTGATTTCCACACTCCCTCTTCTGAACCACTATCAGTTTTATCCCATTGTACCAAAAGGTCAACATTATTTACTACAGTGTTATCAATAAATCGAGAGTATTCATCTAGCACCGTTGACATCGCTGATAGTTCTCCTAGATTGCAATAAATACCGGCTCTAAGCATTGTTGCCTGGTGGATAAAAGCAAAAGAATGGTAGATTTTTTGCATTCGTTCATCTATTAATTCTACATTTTTTCCCTTAGCTATCTTATACTCTCCATTCAACAGATACTCAATGTCTGATTCCATCACAGCGGCAAGTTGAAAGGTCGATTCCGATAGTGCACTTAGGGATTGAGCAGTTATTGTGCTCTTTAGATTATTAGAAACAATAACTCTTGACTCTAAATATAAAGACAAACCACTATGATATAAACCTATTCTATCACTTTGTTGACCCTGTAAAACGGCCCTTACACTTTGATCAATCAAATTTATTTGCCCAGTAATAACATCTAATTGTCCCCGGAGAGCTTGTATTTGTAGTGAGTTTGCCATTTGAACAGGATCTAAGTGAGCTAAGGATTCTTCTATTATGGGTAGTTGGGAGCCAAATTGTCCATTTGAGTCCCTTATTTGCGCATACATTCTTCCAGATTTATCTGTCGTTAGTTTGATTTTACCCTCTTCTATAGCCCTACTGGTGCTCTCACTTATATCGACAACGTATTTGACTCCTTTTTTTAGAGATTGTTGCATTTGCGTTAGCATTGGCATTTCTGATGCTAATGCACAATACACCTTCTCAGCCACTATCTGCGATTCAGCTAATCTCGTTTTTAATCCATTTGATAAAAGCACCGTAGGATATGCTGGATTGTATGTGGATATCTCATCTGTAATCGGACTGGTAAGATCCATGTATGAGTTTTTGATTTTAGCAATATTGCTCACGTTACCATTCTCCTTAGCATTCACTTTCTTATATCTGTATTTTTTTCCATTGGGTTCAACTATAAGCTCATGTTTCATACTAGTAGTCCCACTGACTACTGTCATAACTCTTTTCATTTAATTCATCCCTAATGCCTCTCCAGTTGGGCAGGAATTTATCCATATAGGCTTTAAAACGGTCGTTGTGCTTTCTTTCAAATAGGTGAACCATTTCATGAACAACGACATACTCAAGGCATCTTGGATTCTTCTTAGCTAGTTCTAGGTTGAGCCATATTCTCTTTGCCTGAATATTACAAGTACCCCACCGGGTCTTCATCAGCTTAATGCGCCACTCCCTTACTGAGACGTCCATAATGCTCTCCCATTTCTTTACATACTCAGGTATCAGCTTTTTGAGTTCCTCACGATACCACTCTCTTACAACCCTTTCTCGCTTTTCCCTTGTGTGGCCAGGTTTTACATATAGGTCCATGTATCTTTTATTTCTAAGTTCTACTCTTTGCTTCTGACTAGATTCAATGACATTAAGTAAATAGCGTGTTCCCATA
>JAAYGQ010000077.1 GCA_012727635.1 Tissierellia bacterium
TCTCGTCTTCATCCTGCCTATCTACAAATTGGATAAATTCTTCGACTTTATCTTTTTTCACAATGGCGATAGCGCATCCGCCAAAGCCAGCTCCCGTCATACGAGCTCCTAGACAAAAGGGGAAGGCGTTAGCGGCCGCCACCATGGCGTCTAACTCTTTACCAGTGACCTCATAAAGGTCTCTAAGGGAACTGTGGGACTGGATAAGGAGTTTACCTATCTTTGGGATATCCCCCTCTTTTAGGGCACTTGAGGCCTCGGCCACCCTATGGTTTTCATAGACAGCGTGCTGGGCCCTACTTCTTATGTTTTCTTCTTTTATATAGCCCTTTACTTCTTCAAAGTCTTCGGGGCTCAAATCACACAAATACTGGATATCCCTATGCTGCCTAAGGATGCGAAGAGCTACTTCGCACTCTTCTCTTCTCTCATTATACTTTGAGTCGCTGAGCTCTCTTCTTTTATTAGTGTTCATAATAACGATAATGCTAACTTTAAGATCCATATCGATATATTCATAGTCTAAGGTATTGGTGTCCAGTAGGATGGCCTTGTTCTTTTTTCCCATTCCTATGGCGAACTGATCCATAATGCCGCACTTCACACCAACAAAGTCGTTCTCGGCTTTTTGGGATAATTTAACCAGTTCGATTCTTGGAATCCTTCCCTCATTAAATAGGACGCTTACCATCTTTGCCATTAAAAGTTCCAGGGAGGCCGAGGAAGACAGTCCAGCGCCATTTGGAATATTTCCTTCGATGAGTATTTCCATGCCGCCGACCTTATATCCGGCCTCTTTCATAAAATACACCACGCCCTTAGGGTAATTGGCCCAGTCATGATCTTCTTCATGCTTTAGATCTAGGATATCTACTTCTACCCTAGCTTCCATATTTTGCGAGGCCAGTAGGAGCCGGTTGTCCCCAGTGGCTCGCACCACTGCATAGGTACCGATTTCAATGGCGCCGGGAAGTACCTTACCGCCATTGTAATCAATATGCTCTCCGATTAAATTGATTCGGCTGGGAGAAAAGAAAATTCTAGTATCTCCCTGGCCATATAAGTCTAAAAATTCTGATTTCAGCTTTTCAATATTCAAATTATTCGCCTCATTATAGATCTTTCTCTTTAAATCTTTTATAAGCTTCTCTTAGCTCCACCGCCGTCTCCTCTAAACTTCTAGGATTGGCAGCGGCCCAGGCTCCGGTTTCCGAAGAAGCATTGTATTTAATGCTATTTTCTGCCCGTAGAGGTGGATAGAACTTAACATGGAAGTGGTAATAATCCTGAACATTTCCATATTCCGGTGAGTTCACAGGATTTTGATAGATGCCCATCATATAGGGAAACTTTTTATGAAAAAGTGTATCAAAGGTTCCCGTGGTCTCCTTTAGGATCTTAGCAAAGTTTATCTTCTCCCCTTCAGTAAACTGGGTAAAGTTAGACATATGCCTTTTTGCCGAAATATACACACCATAGGGGTAATCGGTAAAAAAGGGAAGATAAACAATAAAGTCTTCATTATCAAGGATGACCCTGACTTCCATTTCCTCTTCTTCTTCAACAATCTTACAAAAGAGGCACTGTTGGTTTTCTTCGAAGTAGCTTCTGGCTGAATTCAGCTCCACCTTAAGCTTTAGGGGAATATAGGGATAGCCGTAGATTTGCCCATGGGGATGGGGCATGGTAACTCCCACTTCTTTCCCGCGGTTTTCAAAGATAAAGATATATTTAATCTCTTCATCCCTAGATAGTTCGACAAATCTCTCGGTCCAAAGATCCACCAGCTTCTTTAAATGCTCTACTGGGAGCTCACACAAAGAAGCATTGTGCTCAGGAGAATAGAGAATAACCTCGCATTTGCCATGGGCTTTTCTTGTCTTATAAAAGGCACTGCCTACATCGTCGGGCTCCGGTGGATTTGGAGAGAGCACCGGAAAATCGTTGTCATATTTAAATACGTCGTAGTCCTGGGGGACCTTTCCTGAACCAGGACAAAAGGGACAAAAGTCCTTGGGCATATCGGGCCGATTTTGCCGGTGGGCTGCCACCATGGTCCAGTCCCTTAGAAGGGGATTCCATCGTAATTCTGCCATGCTGCCTCCTAATTTGGTTTTTCTTTATCACAATAGAGTTTATCCAGCTGCGCTATCTATCTACAGGCAGTAGAGATGTATCTGAAAAATAATCCATCTAGAAGTAAGTCCTGTATTTTCCTAAAGTAGAATTCCATAAAATTCTATGTTAGCTTCGGGAATGTTTCTACTCCCTAGAGCATAGGCAGCCCTTTTTTAGGATTTTCGCCTCTAGTATAGGATCCGTCGAAACTGCTTTCTTACCTATATCTTATAGCATTGCTCTTATTTATTCAATTGGATTAAAGTGTCTTTTCATAGTGCAAAAAGCCAAGTGGCTTACAAAGAAGCAACCCGTAAGCTATTGATTTATCCGGTTCTAGCGGGCTTCTTTTATGCCTTTATCTCTTTAGAAAAGACGAATTTCTGCATAAAAATGCTCATCAAGCCAATTGTGGCACTTATGATGAAAAAGGTATTATAACTGCCGGTCTTATCATAGAAAACACCATTTAATACTGGGGAGATGATTCCACCCAGACTGCTGGCTGCCGATAGGAGTCCATAGATGGAAGTATAGTCCTTTGCTCCAAATACTTCCTGAGTGATAATGGGATTGGCAATGGTACCAAAGGCACATCCCAGGCCCGAGCCAATTATGATTAAAACCAGGGAAAAGAAGTACTGACCATAGAGCAGGCCAAGGATCCCTCCTACTGTGGCAATACCGGAGATAATATTGGTTTTCGTAATCCCTAGGCGGTCATAGAGATATCCCAGGGCTATTTTCCCTAGAGCTAAGGACCCCATGGACAAAGCAACGATATTGGCGCTATAGGAAACAGAATAGCCTATATCACTCAGATGAGGAGAAATCGAAGTCATAAGGGTGCTAATGCATATCGAAATAGCCGTTATAATCAGAAAGACTAGCCAAAACTGATGAGATTTCAATGCCTCGGCCAGGGTAACTCCCTTTAATTCTCCTCCAGAGCCCCCCTGACTAAAATCAGCGGCCTCACCAAAGGCTTTGAGCCCTATATCCTTTGGCTTTATATGTAGAATAAAAAAAGTACAGGGAAATATAAAGAGTAGCATGATAAGGGCTAGAATCTGATAGGTCCTCTGCCATCCATAGTTCATTATCCAGTGGCCTGCCAAGGAGTTGAATATCATTCCACCCACTCCACTGCCCATAAAGGCGATGCCAATGGCAAGACCCCTTTTTTCATGAAACCAATTGTTTATAATTAATGAAACAGGAATGATGGCTAATAGGGAAACAGAAATACTAAGGATTATGGTTAAAAAATAGAACATAAGGATAGATTTGGAAAAGGACAGGGAAAAAAAAGATACAAAAAGCACAATGGTTGAGACTCTCATCATCCGCTTAATATCGAATTTAGAAAATATCCTGCCAGCAAATACGGCAATAAACATCATAACAATTTGACGAAGGGTTAAAGTGGCATTTATAGCTGAGCGGCTAAAGCCTAGATCATCACTGATGGGTTTGATAAATAAACTGGCACAATTGATGGCAATTCCAAAGGCAGTGCCCATGATAATAAACCCCGCAGCCACAATATACCAGCCGTAAAATAGATCCCTTCCTACTTTTTTCTTATTCATGATACGCCTCTTCTTTAGGTAAATAAAACAGTTCACCTTTGTATTTCACTTCTTATCAAAATATATGTCACTACATCGCTGCAAAAAAAATAAAGAGATGGAGATAAAAGTCTAGCTCCATCTCTTTATTTTCTACCAGGGGAGAATATATTTATACTTTATTCTATGCTGTTTTTATGCAAGCCTGGAACTCGTCCTTGATGCTTTTTAAAAGTTCAGGGTCAAGGATAACTTCGAAGGCAGTTAAAACAAGAGGACTTATGGTTTTTATGACTCCGATTTCACATAGTCTAATATTCTTTTATTTGAATAAAGATTGTCCACTGATCTTCTCCCCGGGCCTTTAATAGGGGAATTTTCTTATTTTCATAGGCTAGGGCCAGGCTGTCATAAAAACCATTGGAAGGCTCTAGGGCGCAGTTGTACTCCCCTTTGAATCCTCCCTTGGTAATCCACACGCCTAGATAGGGATGAACCAGAGGATCATACTGGATCAGATATCGTATTCTGTCCATTGTATAGTCAAGCCCTACTTCTCCTTTATTGCTTTCAACAGAGAAATAGTATTTGTATTGGCTTTTATCGGGATAACTCTTAAGTGGTTTAAGATCTCTTTTGCTCAGATCCTCATCACTCATTACGTTAAAGGGATCTTTCATCTCCTGAGTAAAAATGAACTCTGTGTCATCGTCAAAAACACTGAGCCCATGCAGGGCCCAGATATAGTAAAGCTCCTTATCACTAAGGTTTTTCACCCTGTAGTCCATTCTTATTGTGCTCTCATCACTAAAGCTTATGGTTTTAGTAAACTCTATCGGTAGGCTCTTTAGCTTTACCCTCCCGATGACCTTGTCCTTTAAAGGCTCAGTGTCCCAAGCTAGACTCCACACATCACCGTGGTCGGGTAAAACAGTTCCCTTAAAGTCCCCTTGGGGATAGAGGCACCTGTCTATGGTGGGCATCATCTCATCTAGGCCGGAAGTGTCGTATTTAGAAAAATCTCCCCCGTAGATGGGTAGCTCATATTGACCCCTTGAAGGCTGAAATAGGAGTTCTTTACTTTTTGGCTTGTATTCTATGGAAGCCATCTTAAAGCCCAGCTGGGGCAGAATCCTAATCTTTATTACACTGCTTTCTAGGACCAGGGCGTCCATATTTAGATGTCTCCCTTTTTTTACTCTATTCATCTTCACATCCTGGCTCTAATTTATTTTCATGCAGCTTTCACGCAGTATAAGCTGGGTGTCATAGACTATTTTTTCTGTCTTTAAGTATCTTTTTTTAATCATCTGGTCCAGCTCCAGGGCCACGGCATGACCCAGTTTTTTCATCTTAAGATCCACCGTTGTTATCTTAGGATGGGTTATGCTGGAAAGTAGAGTGTTATCAAAGCCGATAAGGGACAGGTCCTCGGGAACTCTAATTCCCACCTTGTTACAGGCCTTAAGGACCCCTACGGCCATAAGATCATTGCAGGCAAAAAGGGCTGTGCCCACTTTGTCTGCCTTTAAAAGAGCTCCGATGATTTTTTCGGCTTTTTCCACTACTTCCAGATTGTTTCCCTTACCGACAAATACTACATTTTCAAAGCTAAGGCCCTTTTCTTTTATAAAGTCTCGGTAGGCCGCCTCTTTGATGTCGTAGGATAGGCTCTTATCCCCTCGGATAAAGCTTATCTTTTTATGTCCTAGATCCAAGAGATACTCAAAGGCCTGCCTAGCTCCTGCTCCTTCATTGTATGAGACAAAGTTACTTCCATACTTGGTACTATTTCCATTGATAATGATGGTAGGAGTATTTGAAAATAAGCTTTGAAAGTAGTGATTTTCAAGATTTTCAGCTGAAGGATCAATGGCTACGATTCCCGCCATATTGCGAGATATAATGCTTTCAATGACGGATTTTTCGATAAGTGGGTCCCCCTCGGTACTATAAAAGGACACGGTAAACTCTTTTTCTATTAACACTCTGTTTATTTCTTCTACTATGGTCGAAAAAAAGGGGTTGTTAATCCCCGGTACAACAATTGCAATGCTGGAGGTGCTTTTTGAACTTAGGCTTCTTGCTATTTCGTTGGGAATGTATCCCAGTTTTTCTACAGCCCGTTCTACCTTTTTTCTTGTTTCATCCTTTACCGGATAATTGTTGTTGATGACTCTTGAGACCGTAGCAATGGAAACGCCTGCTTCCATTGCTACGTCATGAATGGTAATAGTCATAATCTGACCTTCTATTTCTTTTCTATATACTTTCTTACGTCTATAGAAACAGCGACGATAATAATGACACCTTTGATTATAATCTGTAGATAGGGATTGACTCCAATAAAGTTAAGGCCATAGTTTATAAATTGCAGCAGTACGGCTCCGATGAGAACTCCAGGAATGGTACCCACTCCACCGGAGAAGGAGACTCCCCCCACAACGCAGGCGGCAATGGCGTCCAGTTCATAGTTTTGTCCTGTGATACTGGTGGCCGAACCAATTCTGGCTACTTCCAAGTATCCGGCAATGCCGTAGAGGACCCCGGCTATAATATATACATACATAATGTTTTTAAATAGATTTACGCCAGATACGGCGGCGGCGTCGGGATTGCCCCCAATGGCGAACATATTTTTACCGAGTTTGGTCTTATTCCAAACAAACCACATAACCACGGCAATAAGCATAGCGTAGAGAATCAAATAGGGCAGCTGGAAGGTGTTCTCTCCCACTCCAATTTTAAAGTAGCCCCTGACAAAGCCGGTGTATCTCTCATCGAGGCCAGCGATGGGCTGTGCCCCAAGGGGAGGCCGGTCAATATAGATCAGGGCGGCTCCATAGGCAATGAGCTGGGTGCCCAGGGTTACTATAAAGGCGTGGAGCTTTAGTTTGGCTACCCCAAAACCATTGATAACTGAAAAGGTAACGCCGATGGCGATGGAGACAAGAAGGGGAAGAATCAGTGGCAGGACGGGAAGGTCTGAGTACATTCTAGCGGCATAGTTAATGTCTTGTAGGAGCGACGCCGCTACAATTCCTGACAGGCCCAAAATTCTTCCTGCCGAGAGGTCCGTGCCCTGCAGTACGATAAGTCCCGCAATACCCATTCCCAGTATGGCTCTGGTAGAGGCCTGACTTAGTATGTTGGTAAAGTTTTTAATCGATACGAACTTTGGATCAATTATAATGACGGTTAAGATCATGATCCCCAGTATGATGTAAAGTGCATAATCCAGTAAGCCTTCTTTTAGCTGTTTACTTTTTAATTTGTCCATATTCATACACCTTCCGTATTTACAAGTATTTCGCGGCTAGCGTCATTATTTTTTCTTGGTCTAGATTCTTGGTGTCTTCGATACCGGCTACTCTGCCATTACTCATCACTAGAATCCGGTCACAGGTTCCCAGCAGTTCTGGCATCTCCGAGGAAACAAATATAATGCCCTTGCCTTTATTGGCAAGATCGATGATAAGCTGGTAGATCTCGTATTTTGCTCCTACGTCGACCCCCCTTGTAGGTTCATCTAGAAGAAGAACTTCGGGGTCCGTCAGTAGCCATCGACCGATAATGACCTTTTGCTGATTCCCGCCGGAGAGGGCCTTGATTTGGGTCTTCTGGCTGGGGGTCTTTACATTCATACTTTCAATGACCCACTTGGTGTCTTCTCTTGCCTTCTTGTCATCGAGAACTCCGTATTTGGAGTAGCCATCGATGTTAGCAATGATGGAGTTGAACTTAATATCCAGTCCTCCGAATATGCCTGTGGCCCTGCGCTCTTCGGTAAGAAGGGCAAAGCCGTTTTTTATAGAAGTAGCCGAATCTTTATTGTCCACGGCCTTGCCATGGAGAAGGATTTCTCCCTGGGAATGGGTGGCAATGCCGAATATGGTTTCTAGAAGCTCTGTACGCCTTGCTCCAACCAGGCCGGCAACCCCTAGGATTTCTCCCTTTCTTAGCTCAAAGGATACCTCTTGCACCGAAGGCTGATACTTGCCCGTAAGATTTTTTACTTGCATAATAACGTCTCCGGGTTTATTGGTTTTTGGAGGAAAGCGGTTGGTTAGATCTCTACCTACCATAAGGCGAATGATTTTATCCGTGGTTAAGTCCTTGGCCTCTTCTGTGGCTATCCATTTGCCATCGCGCATAACGGTGACTTCATCGGATATTTCCAGAATCTCTTCCATTTTATGGGAGATATACACAATGCCGCAGCCTCTATCCCTGAGTAAGTTGATAATTCGAAATAGATGGTTTACTTCCTGCTGAGTAAGGGAGGATGTTGGTTCATCCAGCACTAGGATCTTGGCTTCATAGGATACAGCTTTACCTATTTCTACCATCTGTCTTGCCGATACGGAAAGGTTGGCCAATTTGCTCTTGGGGTTGATGTCGATTCCTAAATCATCAAAGATGTTTTTTGTAAAATCATACATGGCCTTTTGATCGATAAATATGCCTTTTTGTGGATATCTGCCCAGCAGAATATTATCCATGACGTCTCTTTGGAGCACTTGGTTGAGTTCCTGGTGGACCATGGATACGCCTTGCTCTAGAGCGGCCTTGGGATTGGGAAAGGTCGTTTCTTTACCTTCAATGAAAATGCTTCCGGCGTCTTCTTTGTATATGCCAAATAAAATCTTCATTAAAGTCGATTTGCCGGCACCATTTTCTCCCATTAGGGCGTGAACGCTTCCGGGCTTTACCCTAAAGCTGACATCGTCTAGGGCCTTAACTCCGGGAAAGGATTTGGATATTGCTTTCATCTCTAATAGATATTTGCTTTCTGTCATTGTTATCACCACTTTTTCAAGGTCTTATTGGTAGTCATTTTTATGTAAAAAGGATCGCACAGAAAACTTGTATTTTTTTGTGCGATCCTTTTTGTTCTTGAGGCTCTATTAGTTGATTATCTTATTTGTAGGCTTGGTAGGGAATACGTACGGAAACTCCTGTTTCGTCATATTCGTAGGAAAGTCCTTCTAAGAAGTCTTTACCTTGGGCTGCATTTTTTGCCAGGGCAAAGACTGCCTTAGCCATACCGGCTCCGTCTTGTTTAACGGTTCCGGTCATTTCGCCTTTACCGATAAGATTTACGGCTTCTTCTGTGGCATCGACTCCAAATACAGGAATGTATTTGGCTTCATCGCCGGAGTTGTATCCTGCGTTTTGAAGAGCAGAGATTGCTCCAGAAGCCATACCATCGTTATTAGCTACGATGAACTCAATTTTTTCTGCGTCTTTACCTAACCATGCTTCAACGGCAGCATAGGCTTTGTCGGTATCCCAGTTGGCTACTTGTAGACCCAGTTCTTCTGTTTCTACTCCCTTTTCGTTTAGAGTGGAAATAGAATATTCTGTTCTGGCAATGGCCTCAGGGTTATCAGCGTCACCTTTTAGCATAACGTATTGAAGAACGTTGTCTCCGTTACGGTCGTATCCGCCTTCGTTCCATACTTCTGCCATCATTTCGCCTTGAATGATTCCGGCTTCTTCTGGCTTGGTACCAACAAATCTTACTTTGTCATAGGCTTTAAGAACGTCTTCGGCTGGCTCTCTGTTAAAGAATACAACAGGGATTCCGGCTTCCTGTGCTTTTTCAATGGCGGATTTAGCGGCACCGATATCAACGATGTTGATGATCAGAGCGTCTACTTTTTTCTCGATAAGAATGTCCAGTTGGTCATTTTGTTTGGCTTGGTCGCCTTGACCATCGTTCATAATCAGTTCTACGTCAGCATCGGCTGCGCCTTCAGCTTCTAGGGCTTGTCTTACTGTGGATATATAGGTGTCATCATACTTATAGATGAGTACGCCTATCTTCAGTGCTGCTCCATCGGCTGGTGCGTCGGCTTCTTTTGTTCCGCAACCTGTAACCATAGTTGCCATCATGGCGATTACAAGTAGAAGAGTTAATAGTTTTTTCATATGATCTCCTTTGATTTTGTGTGTATAAATCAAGGTTTATCCCATGGATTTATACACTGATTTAAAGTAGGTTGTGGTGTAAAAAGATACAGACACCGTCCTAGTTTTACCATTTTTTACAAGCTTTTGTTATTATAGTAAACGTTTACTACTGATCTAAAAAATAATATTTTTGTGCGCTAGATTGTAAACTGAAGTGCGCCACCCTTCTCAGGGTAAAAGAATAGCCCATAATGGAGCTTCCGTGTAGAATGAAGTTATCACGACACCATTCGAAGGAGGCACATTATGAGCTACCACCATCTTAGCACATCCCCGCGCGGGCGCATTCAAACA
>JAAYGQ010000008.1 GCA_012727635.1 Tissierellia bacterium
AAGTGCTAGACAATGTTGTTTTTCTTTGTCACCAGAAGAGCCTCATGATCCTCTATTTATAGGAATGAGACTTTGGTCTAACAAATCAACAAAAAAAAGATGCACCTAAAAGTTACATCTTTTTTTACTTATATTTATTATTTGGGGGCTATTTAAAAAGAGGAAACTCCGCTGCTAGAGCCCTAACATCGGCCATAATAGCCTGAGTATCCCGGCTTTTCATCATGGCTTCATCCATAAGCTTGGCGATTTTTTTCATTTCTTCTTCCCTCATGCCTCTTGTTGTCAGAGCTGCTGTACCTACGCGAACACCGCTGGTAACAAAGGGCGATTGAGTCTCTTTAGGCACAGTGTTTTTATTTACGGTAATATGAACATCGCCTAATAGTGCCTCGGCTTCTTTACCGGTTAAGTTTTTAGAACGAAGATCTACCAAAAGTAAGTGATTGTCTGTTCCACCGCTAACTATCTCATAGCCAAGCTCCATTAAGGACTCAGCTAAAACAACGGCGTTTTTCTTAACCTGTACAATATACTCTTTAAAGGATGGCTCCATAGCTTCTTTAAAACAAACGGCTTTGGCAGCAATAGCATGTTCCAGAGGTCCACCTTGCATTCCAGGGAAAACAGCCTTATCTATGGCCTTGGCATGTTCAGCTTTGCAAAGAATGGCTCCACCCCTAGGACCACGAAGGGTTTTGTGGGTAGTAGTGGTTACAACATCGGCATAGGGAACAGGATTCATATGCTCACCGGCGGCCACTAGGCCTGCAATATGGGCCATATCCACTAAGAGGTAGGCTCCCACTTTATCAGCAATTTCTTTAAATCTCTTAAAATCAATCTCTCTTGAATAGGCACTGGCGCCAGCAATGATCATCTTTGGCTGAACTTCTAGCGCAATTCTTTCCACTTCATCATAATCGATATAGCCATTTTCATCTACTCCATAGGAAGAAATCTCATAGAGTTGACCAGAAAAGTTAACGGGAGAACCATGGGTCAGGTGACCACCATTATCAAGGGCCATACCAAGAATCCTATCACCGGGTTCAATGAGAGCAAAGTAGGCGGCCATATTGGCTTGACTGCCAGCGTGGGGTTGAACATTGGCGTGATCGGCTCCGAATAGCTTACACATACGCTCCCGTGCAAGATTTTCAGATTGATCCACGAATTCACACCCACCATAATAACGTTTGCCGGGATACCCTTCGGCATATTTGTTTGTTAAAACACTGCCTAGAGCATCTAGCACAGACTGGGAGACGAAATTTTCTGAGGCAATGAGCTCTAGACCTTCTTCTTGTCGTTTTTTCTCATTTTCCATAATGGTGTAAAGCTCTGGGTCAAATTTCTTTAAGGCTTCCATATTTCCTCCTCGATATATCCTATTATTTTTGCTTGATACAACTGATCCTTATCTCTTTTTATCTCTCCTCTTCTTAGTAAAAAATATGTTATAAGGAAAAGAGAAATTCCAAAAGCAAGACCAATTAATTCACTTATACTATCATAACGGCTGTTGCTAAAAAGTGCAATCCCTGAAAAAAGACCGGCCATAAATAAGACCAGAGGAAGCCCGTAGGCCATAAAAGCTGCCTTAGTTACATCCTTTGTTTCCATGCTAAGCCACACGCTTCGGCCAATCTCAATCGGTGGGGATGATACCCGTAACTCTCTTATTGTGGCCTGGGAACAGCCTTTACACCCAACACATTGACCTTCGGGAATCGTTTGTAGATGGGCTTGGCCATTACTATAGTCGACGATTCTTGCTTTAATCTTCATTTTTGATAACGCGAATATGAAGTTCTTCTAGTTGCTTATCATCGGCATAACTAGGTGCATCACTCATTAGACAAGTAGCCTGCAGACTCTTAGGAAAGGCAATGACGTCGCGAATGTTTTCTGTTTCACTAAAAATCATTGTTAAGCGGTCGATACCGTAGGCAATACCACCATGAGGTGGAGTGCCATATTTGAGGGCATCGATAAAAAATCCAAATCGTTGATTGGCACTTTCTTTTGTAAAACCAAGTACATCAAAGATTTTTGCCTGTAACTTGCTATCGTGAATACGTATACTTCCCGAAGCCGTCTCAAATCCATTTATGACTAGATCATAGCAGTCAGCCTTGATACGCAGAGGATCAATTTCAAGATAGGCAAGATCCTCTTCCTTAGGCATGGTAAAAGGGTGATGTTCTGCTACGTAGCGCTGGGCCTCTTCATCAAAGTGAAAGGCGGGAAAATCCACAATCCAAATCAAATCAAACTGCTTAGGATCATAGAGTTCTTTTTGCCGAGCGATACTGCCTCTTAAATTACCCAGAACTGTAAGAACGGCTTTTTTCTCATCGGACACGATGAAAAAAGTACCCTTCTCGCCTCCGGCCAAAGACCGTAGGGCTGCTATTTCTTTTTCTCCAAGAAATTTTGCGATGCTTCCCTTAGGTTCTTCTTCAAGAATTACCGTGGCTAGACCGGCAGCGCCATAAGTCTTAGCCATTTTTTCGAGATTTTTAAGCTCTTTAGAGCTGAACACACCTTCACCGGGTACAAAGATTCCCCTTATACTCTTACCCTCTTCCACCGCCGAAGCAAACACTCTAAATTCCGAATCTCTAAAGACATCTTCTAAAGGGAGCAGTTCCATGCCATAGCGGGTATCGGGTTTGTCACTTCCATATCTCTCCATGGCTTCGTGGTAGCTCATTCGGCGCAGCGGTAGTGGAAGATCCACACCGACAATTTCTTTAAACAAATGCTTCATAAGGCCTTCGTTTAGTTCCATAACCCCTTCTTGGTCGATGAAGCTCATTTCAATATCAAGCTGAGTAAATTCAGGCTGACGGTCGGCCCGCAAATCCTCGTCACGGAAACATCGAGTAATTTGATAGTAGCGATCGGCTCCGGCAATCATAAGAAGTTGCTTAAATATTTGAGGCGATTGGGGCAAGGCATAAAATTTTCCTGGGTTTACTCGGCTGGGAACCAAATAATCTCTAGCCCCCTCGGGGGTTGTCTTATTAAGGATGGGGGTCTCAAATTCAATAAAACCCTCATTGGCAAGATACTCCCGAAGAACGCGGTTAATCTTAGCACGAAGGCGCAGCCTGTCCATGTTCTTTTTCTTTCGAAGATCAAGATAGCGATATTTAAGTCTAAGCTCCTCTTTTGCGCCGTCATCTTCTCTTACATGAATAGGAGGAACAGCTGATGTGCTAAATATTTCAAGTTCAGTAACTTTAAGCTCCACTTCTCCAGTTATCAGATCGGCATTGGCAGTATCTCTTTTTCGTAGAAAACCCTTTACTCCAATAACGTATTCTCTGCCAAGTTTTGAAGCCTTAGCATAAAGTTCCTCATTCAACTCTTTATCAAAAACGAGTTGGAGAATCCCTTCTCTATCTCTTAAATCCACAAAAACCAGCGAACCAAGATTTCGTTTTCCCGCTACCCAACCGTTAAAAACTAGCTCTTTTCCAATTAAATCAGAACTTATCTCGGTGCTATAGCAGCTTCGCTTTAGTAAATTACTCACTTAATACCTCCAGGATCCTATCAAATTCTACTTCTATTTGTTCGCCTTTCTCCATATCTCGATAGAGAATCACACCCTTTTCTTTCTCGCTTTCACCATATACCAGAACCGCTTTAAAAAGTTGTTTGTTGGCGTATTTCATCGATGCTCGAAGGCTTCTTTGCATCACTTCAACTTCGCAATAGTGGCCTTCTCGTCGCAGTTTTACGGCTAAATTCACCAAGGCAGACTTTTGTTCTACCCCTAGAGCTAGAAGAAAAATTCCTTTTCGTTCTTCTTTTTCATCTAGGTCATTCATTGCCATTAGAAGCCTATCCATACCCATACCAAAACCAACACTGGGTGTGGGAGGTCCATCGAGCTCTTCCACTAGGCCATCATAGCGGCCCCCGCCACAGATGGTGGACTGGCTACCCAGGGAAGAAGAGACGATTTCAAAGGCGGTTTTTGTATAATAATCAAGACCTCTAACAATACCGGTATCCACAATATAATCTAATTCCATGGCAGAGAGATTTTCCTTAAGACTTTCAAAATGCTGGGCACAGTCATCACAAAGATGATCTAAAAGCACGGGATGACCTTTAATCCTCTGCTGATCTGCCTCTATTTTACAATCTAAAATCCGTAGAGGATTGATATCATATCTATCCTGGCAATCGTGGCAAAGATACTGCACCTTATCAGCTAGAAAGCCTCTTAATAATTCATGATAAGCTTTTCTACAGCTAGGACAACCTACAGAATTGATTCTTAGCTCTTTGTCATCAATATCTAGGCGCTCCATCATGTCCATGGCAAGACCAATGACTTCGGCATCGCAGTAAGCATCTTCGCTCCCAATAAACTCAATGCCAAACTGGGTAAATTCACGGAACCGTCCCGCCTGGGGTCTTTCGTTTCTAAAGTTTGAACCCATATAGAAAAGTTTTGTAGGTTGGGCGTCGGCGTAGAGCTTGTTTTCTATAAAGCTACGAATGGTTGGAGCCGTTCCCTCGGGTCTTAGAGTAAGACCTTCTTTTTGTATGTCATAGCCTCCACGGCAATATTTATCAAGATTAGCCCCACTAATAACTCGAAACATTTCTTTTCTTACGATATCCGAAGACTCCCCTACACTTCGTTCAAATAGCGATGTCTTTTCAAACATAGGAAAGCGAATCTCACGAAAACCATAGAGACCGCATAGTTCAATAAATAAATTTTCTAGTATTCTTATTTTTTCACAGGTTTCTGGTAACATGTCCCTGGTGCCCTTAGGCTTTTGAATCATTATTCCTCCTTTTAGATATAAAAAAATCGCCCGACTTAGGGACGAGTTTAACCCGCGTTGCCACCCTAATTGGAAAAATCCCACTCATTCCAACCGCGTAAGTATGTAGATGTCTTTCACCCAGGCCCATTTAAAGACTTTCACCAACCGCCTTCTCTCTAAAAAATATCTCAGGGTTATTTTTTCTACTCGCTATTAATATGTTCCCATCTTACACCAAATAAACTGTTATTGTCAATAAAAAAGGTATCTCCAAGGAACTAAGACACAATGGCTAAACAGCCTTTTAAGTAATAAGATTATAGATGCTAGATTGTAAACTGAAGTGCGCCACCCTGCTCAGGGTAAAAGAATAGCCCATAATGGAGCTTCCGTGTAGAATGAAGTTATCAC
>JAAYGQ010000078.1 GCA_012727635.1 Tissierellia bacterium
ATAGATATCGGTGGCCAAGACGTAAAAGGAATCGCCGTTGCCGAGGATGGAACAGTTCAGACCTTTGCAATGAATGACAAATGCGCCGCTGGAACGGGACGCTTTTTCGAAGCCATGGCAAGAGCCTTTGAATGCACACTGGAGGAGTTCTCAGAGCTTTCCCTAGGGGCAAAAAATGTAATTCCCATTTCAGCCCAGTGCACGGTCTTTGCCGAATCCGAAGTGATTACACTGGTGGGAGAAGGACAACCCCGAGACGAAATTGCAGCAGGCATTCAACAATCCGTTGCAAAACGCTGTTTTGTAATGGCAAAAAAAGCCGGAGCCAGAGATTCCATTACACTTTCTGGCGGATGTGCCAAAAACACAGGGTTAAAGGCAGCCATAGAAAAGGTGCTTCGAATCAATGTAGTGGATTTGGACATCGATCCCCAACTCATGGGAGCACTGGGAGCAGCGGAATTCGCAAGACAAAAAGGGCTGGACATCTACGGAGCCTAACCTAGGGGGATAGGATGAAAAAAACATGTAAAAGAACTCTATTTGGTTTTGTAATTATCCTTATTGCTTTGTTTATTGCATATATTACAAATGCCGATGGGAAAATGATAGAAAAGACCTATGACTTTTTAATAAATTACCATGACGAGAGAGACAATATAGTAGAAAAACTATAATTCCAAGGAGGACGATCTGAAAGTATACGATAAGATAATTGATGAAACCTTAAAAATTCTTGAGCCCTACAACATGAAAGAATTGCCTGTGAAGTCCAATGCCCAGTGGAATTGCCTAAAAAATAATGAGTTTTTAATGGGCAATGAAGTGGCCTTTGAACTAGGACATCGATTCGATCCCTGTACCGTGTACAACTGTCCTACCAGCAAAGGAATATTTGTACCAGAGGATCGAATCTCCCTTCTTGGAAAGGATATACCCCAGATAAAAGGGAATACCAACTTTTCAAGAATCACCTTTCTTGATATCGACGATGTAGAGGACCCAAACAAAGCCTATACTCGTATTAAACGCTTAGAATTTGAACGTTTCAAAGTCATTCCCGAAGGTTATATGATATTAACCTCCAGTGTAGAAAACAAAGAACATATCAGAGTGAGCAAAAAAGCAGTAAAGGGCGGACTGGACTTTTCTACTATCGGAAGCTTGTTTATTGACCGCTACAAAAAAATACCGGGAGTAAATCATGTTTGGATGATCTTTATTGTAGGCGATTATCCTATGATTCCCGAGTTAGTAAAGCAGAGCCGTGAAGTAGATAAAATTACCAATGCCTTTGAACATGTTATGAAGAACATTATTACCGATTGTGCCATTTGTCCATTACAAACAATTTGTGACGACGTCGAGGTTTTAAGAGAACGTCACTTTAAATCAGAACAAGAGAAAAAAAGGAAAAACAAATGAGCGAACTAAAAAAAGATCCACTAGTCCAAAAACTAGTAGACAGTTATGGGGACTGGTTTATAGATAACCCCGAAGATGCAAGAAAAATGACGGGAGAACTCTATCCCTTTGAAACACTGTTTTCTCCCATTAGTATCAATAGAACAAAAATTAAAAATAGAATCGTTATGGCACCCATGGGCAATCTACAAATGTGCGAAGAAAATGGACGCCCTAATGATAAGATGATCCAATACTTTACTGAGCGGGCAAAGGGTGGCTGTGGACTGCTTACAACGGGACTTATCCCCATATCCCACGGAATTGACCCTACGGTTACCGATATGGGAGGACTATCCTACTTTCCCAGAATAGATAGATCAAGAACCAACCTTGTGGGTTGGCGAGATCTAGCTAGCAGTGTACATGCCTATGGTTCTAAGATATTCATCCAGCTTACACCGGGCCTTGGCCGAGTGGGCCCCCCCCTTTGTTTACCAAAGGAGTATAAATTTCCTGTTTCTTCCTCCTTTAATAAAAATTTTTACATTCCCGGAGTTCCCTCACTACGACTTTCCGATCGAAAGTTAAATAAGATCATTAGAAATGGAGCGCAGGCTGCCCTGGATGCCAAATGCCAAGGAATTGATGGGGTCTATCTCCATGGCCATGAAGGATACCTACTGGAGCAAATGACAAACCCTGCCTTCAATCGGCGTAAACTCGGTAAATATGCCGATCCCTACCGCTTTGGTGTGGATTTAGTAAAAGAGATTCGAAGAAGTGTTGGACCTTTTTACCCCATTATGTATCGTATTGATTTGTCCCTGGCTCTCAATGAAACCTATGAAGACATTGAAAATATGGATACACTTAAAAAATATACCAATGGAAGAACCATAAAGGATACGCTCAAATTTATGGAAGCTCTAGTAAAAGCAGGAGTGGATTGCTTTGACGTTGACCTAGGCTGCTACGACAACTGGTGGCTACCTCATCCACCGGCAGGAATGCCCGCGGGATGTTTTAAATCTATATCAAAGGCTGCCGTGGATTATTTTAGAGAGGGTAAGATCAAAACCAACACCGGTAGTGATGTTGTCATCGTTGCCGTAGGTAAACTAGGATACCCTGACTTAGCCGAAGAAGTCCTAAGAGACAAGATGGCCGATATGGTTATGCTGGGAAGACAACTCTTAGCCGATCCCTACTGGCCGGAGAAATGCTTCAATAACAAAATCGATGATATTAGACCCTGCATTGGTTGCCAAGAGGGCTGTGTAAACGAATTTGTTGAGGGTGGACATATTCAGTGTGCTGTCAATGCGCGCTGTGGATTTGAAGACAAATATGTAAAACCCGTAAAAGTTGAAAAGCCAAAGAAAATAGCCGTAGTGGGAGCCGGTCCAGCGGGATGTGTCTATGCGCTGGAATCAGCGAAAAAAGGTCACGATGTTACCCTCTTTGAAGCAAGTGGTGAAATCGGCGGGAAATTAATCCCCGGGGGAACGCCAATGATCAAGTTTGATATTAAAAACTATTCCGACTACTTAAAAGTTCAAGTAGCAAAGGCAGAAAAAGAGTTAAATCTTAAAACATTACTTAATAAAAAAGTCGACATTGAAAACTTAAAAGATGGATACGATGTTGTGGTCATAGCCACGGGTGGTAGTGACATTGTACCTCCCTTCCCAGGCCTGGAGGATATCCCCCACGCCCTGGCTACCGATGCCTTGATGGATTCATCGATCTTGGATGGAAAAGCGAAGATCGCCATTATAGGTGGTGGAGTGGTTGGCGCAGAGACGGCTTATAAACTAGCCTTTGAAGAAAACAAATGCGTTGATGTGATTGAAATGGAAGATGACTTTATGATTGGGGTCTGTACAGCCAATCGTGCTCATTTATTAAACTACATGAGGCTAAACGACAGAGTCACTCTTCACAATGGATGCAAAGTTTTGAGATTTGAAGAAGGAAAAGTTATAACCGATCAAAAAACCAGCAAACATCTTCCCGATCCCTATAATTCATGGACCCCACTGCTACCGGTAAATGAACACAATCCACTGGCGAAATCCACGGGTACCGATGCAGTGAAAAAAGAAATTGCTGCAGATTTCGTACTACTGGCTCTAGGCTATCGTTCCGAAGACACTCTATATTTCAATGCCCTAAAAGAAAGAGTGGCTCCAGAAATATACAATCTAGGGGACTCCTTCCGACCAGCCAAAGTTCTAGACGCGGTAAGAGGGGCCTATGCTCTTGCCATGGAAGTTTAATTTATTCTAGAAATAAGGGATTTAAAAATTTCCTTTATCCGAATCATTAATCCATTCACCGTCTAATTTACGCGGCTAATTTGTAGCTCTACTGGAACTTACCGGTAGATAGCAGCCAACATACTAAGGATTTAAAGAAGAAGTAAAAATAGAGCTACTCTCCAGAGGTTGAAAAAACTGGAGAGTAGCTTTTTTCCCCATCTTTTTATGCTACACAGGTTTTCTTCATTGGATTTCCATTAAAGTTCCTAGGATGCTGACACATTTAAAAGAACTAAGTCTACAGCTTGATGAAAAGGGTTCACGATTTTTGCTGTAATAAGGATTATAAGAACTAAAAGCTAAACCCCAGGGGTAAAGGTCGATAGAATACTCCTGGGGTTTACTTGTTTTTTTCAATAAAGATTTATTGTAATTTATCTAAATTTCCTCTCGCCTCTTTATTATTTGGGTTAAACTCCAGAGCTTGTCTATAGTACTCTTTTTCTTTATCCATATCCCCTTTTCTTTGGTAAATTACGCCAAGCAGGTTATTTGTATTTGCCAAAGCTAATTTGCCACCTTGACTATCTTTGTGTTCTTCCAGTAGCCCAAGAGCCTTGTTTGCTGAAAGTTCAGCTTCATCTAATCTTTCCAGGTTAATCAAGGTATTGCTCATACCATAATAGTAACAATAGTTTGTATCATCATATTCGATAGCATTTGTAAATAATTCCAAAGATTTATTTTGGTCCGCCTCCACACCTCTTCCCTAGGAATACATCATACCCAGGGTGTTGTAGTTGCTTGCAATTTTGGCTTTAACATTACAATCTTCTTTAAGCCGATACACTTTCCACTGGTTGTATTCAGCTAGGACATATTCTTGTGTATCATAGGTTTTTGCTTCTGCGGTATAGGCTTCAAACCAAGACTTGTTTATTTCAAAGGTATTAATATAGGGGAATCCTACATTATCCAAATCTGCCTCTTCTTTTTCTTCTGTTAAAGTGAATACATAGGTCGTTTCGGGACTTGTTTGAGCTAATAAACGATTCCATAATGAAAAACTTTCTAGATCTGTGTCTTGTCTGAGTTCTTCTGAAAGTAAATTGTAAGCATCGGCATACTCTCCACTTTCTAAATAGGTGTAATATTCTTCTATTACAGCCTTAGGATCTCCTTGGGGCTTTTCACGAATTTCATTTTCACTACTCGGTTTTTGGATATTGATTCCATTTTCACTAGTAGGTTTCTCAGTGCTCGGCTTACTTTCAGAACAAGCAATTGTTGCAATCGCTAAAATTGAAATCAAGAGAAACAATATAAATTTTTTCATCATAATTCTCCTTTTGATAGTATTCTGGTTAATAGCCCGGGTTGTATTATTAACCATTAAGTTTTCCTTAACTCCTCCTAAGAAAACAAATCGACTTTAAATAGTGATTAAAACCTTACCTGCCATGGGAACTTGCCAGAAGGGAAGGTGCTATAATAATAAAGAAGATATATTTAGAATTAAGCAACTTGTTTTTATCATGATTAAAAACGCCTCCTATTTATATCGCAGCCAAGAACCAATCTTAGAGAAAGTTTCTAAGGTATCTAGTATCTTAGTGTTGTAAAATGCAATAAATAAAAAAGGTGTAGATTTTGAAATCTGCACCTTTTTAGTATCAACGGTTCTCTAACTAGAGAAAAATTTACATTCAGGTAGAACAGCCGGCTTCTATAGGCATGGCATTCTTCATCCAGCCATTTACCATACCACCCATTAAAGAGCAGGCATCGTATCCTAGGAGTTTAAGAATAGATACAATTTGACCTGCGGTTTGACCAGTGTAGCAGACCACTATAATTTTTTCGTCTTTATGTAAGATATCCTGTTCTATAAAATCAATGACATCTGCCCATTCGCAATGGATGGAACCTTCAATAAAGTTTTCTGCAAAATCTTTTTTTCTCCTAATATCTAGGATAAATAAATCTTCCTTTGCGCCAATACTTTTGTATAGTGACGCGCAGTCAATTAAATTGTTGCAGCCTTTCTTTAAATCCTCAAAATATTTCCTTGTTGCTTCTAAAAGTATTACTCATCGGTGCTACCTCCCTTTGATTTTATTATAACATTCTTTCGAAAAAAGAATAAATAGGGATGAGCCTAGGCTGCCTAAGATAAAACCATCCTTTGGCCATCGCCAGCGAGAACTGGCCTATACATGGACCCATTTACACTGAGATTATCTAAGAGGCCCGAATCCTTCGAGGAAGAGGACCCTAATAGTTCTTTGTATTTCTTAAGTTGCAACGTCCTTCAAATTTCGATTGCCCGATGGATAATATTCTTAGTAGTACTCCCTAGAATTGGGGTATATTTACTAGGTGGGATAAACACAAAGAGAAATTAAAATTTTAATAGGCAGCAACTGGCATAATAATTTATAGGGCTTTTTATACTAAGCCTCAATCTTGGACAAATCACCGGATTTGTTTTTTCTACTTTAAGAAAGGATACTTCGATGGCTAAAATATACGAAGAACCACTGTACATTGATGTACAGAAGAATTCTCCCCGGGCAGAAGAAGCAAAGGCACTAGAAAATGACATTAGAACCCTTTGTCAAAGCCAACCCTTTGCCGTGCTTGCCACCCAGGGCAAGGGGATTACCAAGGCTTCCCTCATTAGTTTTGCTGTTAGTGATGATTTAAAATCCATAGTATTTGCTACGCCTCTTCATAGCGCAAAAGCTGACTTTATTGCCGCTGAAGAGAATGTTTCGATCCTAGTCGATGATCGCTCCCTCCAGCAAGATCGCATCAACCAAATCAGTGCCTTGACCATTGTAGGAAAGGCAAAAGTTCTATCCGACGAAGAAGACATTTCCAAAGGGGCAGAGCTTTTGACGGAAAAACATCCCTACCTCAAGGCGTTTGTCATGGCGCCTAGCACCATTGTCATACTGGTTGAAGTGGAAACCTATCTTTATGTTAAGAAGTTTCAAGAAGTGTGGCAATGGGATCCAAGATAAATTCGAAGATCTATCAAAAAGCCCTTGAGGGCATTATAAATAGAAGGTCTATGCTTGCCACTAGGGTCTTTGAGGAAAAAGAACGATTAGCTTCAAATTAAGTCAGAAAAATCCTTAAATAGGAGAGGGTAGCAATGAAGTATTAGGTAGATAATGTTGAGGATTATGCTGCAGCCTTGCCAGAAGATAGAAGATTTGTTATCGAAAAACCTAGAGGCATTATTTTAGCCAGTCTGCCCGAGGGATTTGTTGAAGTATTTTCCTATGGCATGGTTGGCTACGCAGTGCCCCTGCTCTTTTTATCCCTGGCATCGCAGAAAAATTATATTGCCCTCTACCATATGGGAATCTATGGGAATAAGGAATTGAAAAAATGGTTTGTCGATGAATATGCCAAAGAGGAATCATCGAAATTGGATATGGGGAAGAGTTGTATAAGATTTAAAAAGCTAGACGCCACTTCCTATGATCTGATTGGCCAGCTCTGGGGCAAAATAACAGTAGATGATTACATTGCCCTTTACGAGGACTCTATAAAAAGTCATAAACAGCTTTAGAGGCCTCCATAGAGGCTCCCCTTTAGAACAATTATTGTATCCTGTACACTGTTCTAGCAAAAGAGCCCAAGGGCTAAAGGTCTATGGGCCTAGAATTAGTTCTGGGGGATTTAGAAAATTTATCTCAAGGGCTATACAGTAGTAGATCTATGAATTTGCTTAAGAGTAAGGG
>JAAYGQ010000079.1 GCA_012727635.1 Tissierellia bacterium
AAAACATCAAAAAATACAAAACCACAAGAAATAAAAAAAGGCCATAACCGTTGCAGTTACAAGCTTTTTGATGTCGAGGTATAGAGGATTCGAAGTCTACTTCACTTTGCTTTATGACCTTTTCTAACATGGTGTTTTAACTTATATTTCAAGGGTTCCAAAGCTTTGTGTCAAACGAAAAAGTACGTCACTTAACTACACGCAAGGAATAGTCATGGTATTTAATTAGATGGACTCACAATCAATTCCTTATTTTCGGGAAAAATATACTGACACTAAAGCTGTAGAACCAATTCTATCTTTCGTAAATGAGTTCAGTGGTAGTGAGGGAGATTTGTCTACACTCTTTGTCTTCAAAACAACAGTGCCCACTATGACAAGAACAGGGATGGCTCAGACTACTACATATATCTTCAGGGGACAGGTGTGAAATATAGATGCCGTCTGAAGTTTAAAAGGTATAGTTTAAAAGAAAAACTCTTTTAAAACTATACCTTTTTTTTCCTTTTGTGCTCTAGGCTTTTTCTACCCTAACGATTCCTCCTTCCAGAACCTGGATTATCATATCGTCCTGGACATAGTCTAAAAACTCCTCTCCAAGATTATCAATGGTGGGTAAATTTTTATCCGTCCACACATCGGAGAGTATAGCCCCGGCCGCTGCTATGGAGTCAATGGGTTTAGAAAACAAAAGACAGGAGGGAGAAATGCCCAGGGCGCTGGCACAGTAGAGAACCATGCCACCGGTGGTAGAACCAATGGTCTGGGGTAGGCACAGAGCCTTATCGGCCATTTTCTTTTCATAGAGATCTTTATTGTTTTGATCTGAACAGGTGCCTTTTTTATCCCCAAACATTAGGGATTTTTGAAAACTAGCCAGGGTATTAAAACCTTCCCTGGATACTAGAGCGGGAGCTGTTGTAGTACCGGGAACGACTACTCTTCCTTTAAACTCTTTCATCTAAAATCCCTCCTTTGTTATGGCATCTAATATTTCGCTATCGGTATAGTATCTAGAGGTGGTATAGGTCCTAAGCTTATTAGAATTTGTAATTACAGGCATCTTTCCACAAAGGGGGTTATTCATATACATCAGGGGACAAATATAAGAGGTTTCTACACCTAGGCCTTTTAATTTGTCCGCTATAGGCAAGCTATTAAACTCCTTTAGTACCGGCGTTGATGCGGTTAATACGGTGGGAATTAGTACCTTTTTTTGTCTATTGGCCTTAAGACTACTTTCTATCCTATGGGTCCAACTTATTAACTGATCCAGGGATAGGTGGGGGCAGCCAATAAAGCATAGCTTGGCCTTTGCCTTTTTATCCTTCCACATAATGGGATAATTATCCTTCACTCTTTTAAGCTCTTTTTCATCAATAACATAGACTTGTGGATCTTCTACCAAAAGCGCCTGGGCTAGTTCCTTTGCTTCTGGTGTAAGCCCCTCTACATGGTAAAGACCTACGGCACCATTACTGGCCGTAGCAGCTCCCATATCCTTTAGATAGTCCTTTGCCCTTTGGTCTAAATTTCCTTCAAAGTAGTGGTCCAAATTCTTAATATAGGCCACATCTTCCATGACTTTCAGGCCTATGGCACTGCCTAGAACCTGGGCCTCTGGTAGGCTGTCGGTTTTTACTTCTACAATCCACTGGGCCTTTCTACCTTCATCGGTTAAAAGACCAAAGTAAGGGACCTTGCCCAGGATACTTCCAAACATCTCTATGATGCCGGAATTTCTATTGCATCTAGCTCCCAAAACGGAGTTGGCGTAAACTACAGCAGAACTTTCAGCCCAACTTAGAACATCTCCCTTTTTAGGAATATTGCCCACTTCATCCATGTAACAAGTACAGGTGAAAGCTTCTTCTGAAAGAAGACCCATTTTGTTTAATTGAACTTCATAGTCCTTTTGTTTTCCATACATAACCTTAAAAAATATTTTTTGCGCAATATTCGAAGGAACCCCATCAAAGTCCATGGGCCTGGGATCTACCGTAAAGGCTTGCTTGGACTTCACCCCCGTACTGAGGAGCTCATCCATCAAATGAAAGACAGGCTTCATAATGGATATACCAAAGCTTGTGACCAAGTGTCCATATTCGCCGGTCACCGGAACAAGCTTTGTTGCTCCAAAGGTGTCTCCGTACATTACCATGGTTTTCATTATCTTCCCGTAGGATTTTCCGTATTTTCCCTCTAGTATTTCGATTTCTCTTGGTGTGAGCTCCATCTTATAATCATACATAACCGACACCTCCTAGGGTTTATATCCTCCGAGCAACGGCGTTGGCTGCCCTGGTGGCTTCTAAGACTTTTGCGCTCTTTAAGCTATCGCCCACATTGTAAAGTTCCGGTGCTATCTTTTTTCTTTGCGCTTCATAGAATAAATGGTTTTCTGGTCTATTTCCTATGGCCATAACAAAAAGATCGGCTTCAATTACTCTTTCTTTTTCTTCTAGCTTTAATTTTGTGGCCAGGGGGTTCTTTACATTTTCTGGTAGGATGGGATGCCATACTAGATAGGGATCGGGAACTGTTTTTGAGGTATTTTGTATTACTTTAACAGCATTGTCTTCAAATCCTATTACCTTAGTGCAGTTTAGAAGTTCTACCCCCGCTTTTTCCAAGTAGTAGATAATATGTCCTCTATTGGCGGTACACACGTGGTTCATGAAGTATTTTTCCATCTCTAGGACCTTAACATCCAGGCCCTGTTCGTATTTTAGCCAGTAGGCTGTTTCACAACCCACCACCCCTCCACCGATAACAACGGCGTTTTTTGCCCCTGCAATTAATTCTGGATTTCTAAGGAGCTCTGTTGCTTCTACAATATTTGCCTTTTTAATCCCATCAAAGGGTGGGATTATTTCTTTGGCTCCGTTGGCAAAAATAATGGAATCAAATTTTTCCTTCTCTAACCAGTCAATAGTGGCTTCTGTATTGGGAAGGTATTCAAAGTTTTCTTCCTTGGACATCTCTTGGACTTGTCTTTCTAAATATATCTTGTAGTTGTCAAATTCATATTTGATTTTTGGAACACTTCCGGCAATTGCTTTGCCGCCTATCTCCGCGGTTTTTTCTATCAACTTGACCCTATGCCCTCGTTTTGCCGCAGTTATTGCTGCCTCAACTCCTGCAGGACCTGCGCCAATTACGGCAATGTTCTTTTTCTGCTTTGCCTCGGGTGGATCAAGGGGCATAGCGTATTCAAAGCTGGTTCTTGGATTCACAGCACACTGGGGATGGCCTCCTTCAACAAACTCATTGACACAGCCTTCTTGGCAACCAATACAGGGCCGAATATCCTCCACTTCTCCTTTATAGGCTTTTTCTGGCCAGTAGGGATCAGCAAGCAGTGGTCTACCCAGCATAATCATGTCCGCTTTCTTATCCCTTAGAGCCTGTTCTGCTAAATCAGGATACCCTAGTTTCCCCACAGCAACTACAGGTACTTCTTTTCCTGCGTTTGATAAAATCTTGTTAATTTTGAAAAAATCCTTGGCTAATTTTGAAATGTCCAAAAAACATCCCGGAGGCATGCCTGCAGGAGGATGGGGTAACCACCAGTTATCATAGCAGCCTAAGTCCACATCAAAAATATCGACTCCTTCTTTCACTAGGTTTTTCATGTAGCTAAGGGTCATATTGACGGTTCTTCCGTCCTTAAACTTCTTTAGAGATTTATTATCCATCTTCTCTCCATAGGTTTCGTTTAAGGCTAGGCTTAAATCAATCCTATACATAATGGGATAATCCGGCCCCACCCTCTCCCTAATTTCTTTTACTAGGTCTAGTCCAAAGGTCTGCCAATTGGCATATCTACCGATCTTTCTTCTATTAAAAGCAGGGTTGGTTAGTTGGTCCAAAAGATAGCCCTCATGGCCATGGAGATAGACGCCGTCAATGTTGGCGGCTTTGGCATCGGCAGCAGCCTGGCCAGCTTTACTTACTATGTTTTTGATTTGTCTATCGCTTAGGGGGGCACTGGGAATATCCGGCATATAAAAGTTTGGATTCCAAGAAGCCGATCTTGGAAGTTTCTTTAAAGTAAGAAGGCACTGGGGATTTCCAACCCGCCCTAGACCTGGGGTTAATTGAATAAATATTTTTGCTCCGTGACTATGTACTCCTGCTGCTAGATCCCTCCATCCTGCAAAGACGGATCGTGAACGATCTATCCGAGGAAAATAGGAAAGTCCCCCGGGTTCTTCTACTGTAGGATCTATACCTTGGCTGATGGGGACCAGTCCTGTGGTAATGAGACCTACCCCTCCCTTGGCGCGCTCTACAAAGTAATCAATCATCTGGTCATTTGGTCTACCGGTTTCATCTATCATAGAAATATTTCCCATGGGTGCCATAACTAAGCGGTTTTTAATTTTAATCTTATTGATCTCAATGGGAGTAAAAATAGCATCGTAGGGATAGAGCTCTTTAGTCATTCTCCCCGATTCTAGATGGTCTGCATCCTCAAACCAATTTCCATAGCTTTCCACTAATCTAGTAACAATTTTGTCGGTTTTCATTCCATCCTCCTCTACTTATTTCATATAGTTTTCTTATACTAACTATAGCATGTAAATATTGCAACATCAATTTTATTAATAAGTTATTGACATAGTTTAAAGGAGTATTTTACTGAAACCTGCCATAAAAACCGACTTTAGAATTTGGCTCTTCACTACGCTGGTGAATGAAATCCATCTGGTACTTCTCTTTTAACAATTATACGGACTCTATCATTTTGTTGCATTGGCTTTATTGGAACAATATAATTGTATGTTAATTTTAAATATTATAACGGAATATGACCATTTGATTGGTGGTCATATTCTATAATGTACTATTCCTTGAAAATATGCGTTTAGTTTTGAATAATGTTAAATGGGTATAAATTAATCTAAGCAATACTAATTAGTAATACTAAATGAATCCTCTAACTTGCGGATACGTAGTTAGAATATTCAATTTTTTATATAAGGAGCCACAAATTATGGATAAGAAAGTTATTGGCGTTTTTGAGACTGAATTATCAGCTGTACAAGCTATAGAAAGGCTAAAACTCACTGGATATACGGCAGATGAAATTTCAGTTCTTGCAAAGCAAAGCGATCAGCTCGATAGAATTGAAGATTCGACAGAGGCTCATGTAGAACGTGAACATTCAGCAAAATCAGCAGTCGGAGGCGCGGTTGCAGGTGGTGTGATAGGTGGTATTGGAGCCTTACTACTTGATATGGGACTACTAGCAATTCCTGGCATAGGACCATTCTTAGCAGCAGGACCTATAGCTGTGACGCTAACCGGAATAGTAGCCGGTGGAGCATTAGGTGGACTAGCAGGTGCTCTAATAGACATGGGACTTAACGAAACTGATGCAAAAGAATATGAAACTTATTTAAATGATGGTAAGATTTTGGTACTAGTTGATGAAAAAGAAAATAGAAAATTAGTAGAAGAAAGCTTTTATGAGAATGAAAGTTTGAATAGAGATAGATATGCAAGTCAAGATATTAGAAGAGATATGTCTATAAATCAAAGTCTTGATCGAGATGTTCCTGTAATGCAAGATTTGGATAGAAATATGCCTGATTATCAAGGCTTGGATAAAGATGCACCAGTAATTCAAGATATGGATAGAAATACGACTGTAAATGAAGATATGGATAGAGAAAGACTAATGAACGAAAATATAAGCGATAGAAAAAAAGGAGTTAGTGGAATGAATAAAGATATTGTTGAAGGAAAATGGGAACAAGTAAAGGGTGATGTCCAGAAAAAATGGGGCAAGCTGACAAATGATGACCTTGATGTTATTAAGGGTGATACTAGAAAGTTAGCCGGAAAACTCCAGGAAAAATACGGGTGGACTAAAGAAGAAGTTGAAAAAGAGATGGAAAATCACAATTGGTAATATCAATATTTTACTGTTAGTAAATAAAAACATCTAAGCTATCATAGCTTAGATGTTTTTATTTGAATAGTGGTTATTAAACAGATTTAAACGAAAGCATCGGTCATATAAAAAATTTGCTTTAGGATTTGCGCATGACACTTATCTTTACACAATACTCTAATGAATATGATTGGAAAATCAACACTTTATTGGATAAAAAGTTAAGCTACTCTTGACAAACCTTTGGCCCCAAGATGTTTACAAGTTCGTGAGGATTGAGATAGCCAAGCGATTTCTATTTTCTTGTATTGTTATAAAAAACATAAATATATTCGAATACCTCATCTCTTGCTTCTTCTCTGGTTTTAAAGTTCACTCCATGGACAAGTCCCTTTGTAAGTAGAGAGAAAAACTTTCATTCCAAGCATTGTGACCGAGGGTCAGACCCTAACCGGAGGGCCAGACTCTCACATGGCTTGCCCACTCTAGAATAGCTAGCATACTGTTTCAACTTCTAAGAGCAGCCTTTAATCAACTTAAAAGTATATTGTGAGCCCCAAGGTCGGTGTGGAAATAAAGTCCTCAAGGAAAGCTGTGTGTGTTAAACATGGCGCTCATTGTCTCTTCTACAAACTCCGCTTTCATGTTGGATCTCCGAGAAGTTCCAAGAACCTCCTTGGTATGAATGTGAACTATATTGCATTGGTACTTAAAACCTTGAGTAGTAGGGATATTGGTGATGTCACTAATGACAACTTGAAAACGCTCAGTTAATTCTGGATCTCTTAAAAGGTTTTTATGGCTATCATCCCTTGCACACTGCTATCAGTAAGAAAGCGCTGTTTTCGTCTCTTGTGTCTAGATACCAACTTTTCTTCCTTCATAACATTTGATACTAGTGGAAGTGAGGACCCTTATATCACGACTGTGTAGGATACCGCAGATGCTTCCTGCACCGTAAACTCTTCGTCCTCTTTAAAGACCTGAATAACAAAAAGACGAAGCTCGTCTTTACGATTATCCGGCTATCACACTCCTGTAACCAGCTGTAATAACCAGATGTTCATACGCCTAACGCTTTGGCCCACTGAGGCTTGGCGTGGAGTCCTTCTTCCACCTGCATCCCAGTGGGTATCAGCTTGTAATAGTCTGTCGTTGTTACTTTTTATTCTACGCGAAGTTGAATGTAGATTTTAGCCTGTAATCCAGAGGGTATAGGATATAATTCTCTCATTCAAGTTCAGCAACTTACTGACCCAGTAATCTATTATCATCTTGGGATTCAGAAAACTGGGTTATCTCACCACCAGGAGTATACAGTCTTCGCCAACGATATAGCATTTGAACATTAACGCCCAGGCTATCGACAACTTCTTTAACCGCTGCTTCGCTAGTGTTACTTAAACGAACTGCGCGTTTTTTGAACTCGTCATCCTATCGAGCTCGTTGTTTTTTAGATGACATGGTAGACCTCCTTGATCCATTATTACTATCTTACCATTTCATCCGATATTATAACGAACTCCCCTTGAAAACGCTCTGTTATTTCCAGGCCCCTTACAAGGTTTTTGTAGCTGTCATCCCTTGCTGCACTGCTATCAGTAAGGGAGCGCTGTTTTCGTCTCATATGTCTAGATGCCAGCTTTTCCTCCTTCATAACGTTTGATACTACTGTGAATGAGGCCCTTATACCACGACTGCGTAGGATACCGCAGATCCTTTCTGCACCATAAACTCCTCGTCCCTCTTTAAAGACTTGAATAACAAAAGGACGAAGCTCGTCTTTACGATTAATCCGGCTATCACGCTCCTGTAACCAGCTGTAATAACCAGATGTTGATACGCCTAATGCTTTGGCCCACCTAGGCTTGGCGTAAGGTTCTTCTTCCACCTGTGCCCCAGTGGGTATCATCTTGTAACAGTCTATCGTTGTTACTTTTGATTTTTCGCGAAGAAGGCCTTGGCTTTTTGCCTGTACCCTTGAGGGTATAAGATGTAATTTTCCTCTTCAAGTTCAGTAATTCGTTGCCTCAGAGCACTGTTCTCATCCTGGGCTTCAGAAAACTGTGTTTTCTCTCCATCAGGAGTATATAGTCTTCGCCAGCGATATAGCATTTGAACATTAACGCCCAGGCTGTCGGCAACTTCTTTAACCGCTGCTTCATTAGTGTTACATAAACGAACCGCGCGCTTTTTGAACTCTTGATCCTATCGAGCTAGTTGTTTTAAGGATGTCTACTTAAGACATCCTTAATCTATTGTTAATATCTTACCATTTCGACCGATATTGTAACGAACTCCCTTGTTTTTTAAAACGATCTATCGGTGGATCTATGCCGGTATCTTGACTTGTGGAGTGAGTGTGCTTCGTCAAAAAGGGAAAGGACGCAAACCCCAGGAAAAAAGAGGACAACTTCTTTTAGGAACTTCGATCCACAAAGGACCTAAAAGCGCTAAGAAACGAATGGAAATCGGACACTGGGAGGCAGATACTATGGTTTCCTCCCGGGGCAAGAGTAAAGCTTGTTTTGCCCCCTTTCTGGGTCGTAGAAGTCGTCTCTACCTAGCAGTAAAGATAGCAAGTCGAAGCGCCAAATCTATGAAAAAAGCCATAAACTGGCTCATAGAAACCCTGGGCAAAGACTGTGTAAGAAGCATTACAACAGATCGGGGTAAAGAGTTGGCATGTTACAAACAAATAGAGAAAAGAGGAGTTCCTGTTTATTTTGCCGATCCTTACAGTGCTTGGCAAAGAGGAACAAAGGAAAACTGCAATGGATTACTAAGAGAGTTCTTTCCCAAAAAACTGATCTAGCGAAAATTGATGAGTATGAGCTTGAGGATGCCTTGAACAAAATTAATCAGGCTCCTAGAAAATGTCTTTATTGGAAAACACCCATCGAGCTCTTCCAAAAAGAGGTGTTGCACTTAATTTGACAAACCGTCTTATATTTAAATAAAAAATCTTAATCTCTATAAAAGGAAACACATTGTGATGCAAAGTGTTTATAGTATCGCCCGACAGCCCAATATTCTTTATATTTTTGAGGTTAATAGTATCGTAGTATAAAAAAGCCTCTTCCTATTTATTTGGAT